>JBDNIB010000704.1:0-6653 GCA_041688535.1 Prosthecobacter sp. | reverse complement strand
GTCAGCCGGGTTGCAGGCACTGTCAGCCGCTCTGCACCCGCCGCCACCGGCGTTGAATCCGCTGTCAGCCCCGTTGCAGGCACGGTGAGATGCGTTGCGGGCGCTGTCAGCTCGGTTGCAGGCACTGTGAGATGCCTATGGCAGTCGCTCTAAAGTGTTGAATGCTCCTTAAATAATGGAAATTATACGATTCTGAAGGCCGCAGGCATGCCTGCGAGCCTCTCCGGCCTGTCCTCCCGTCGTGGCGACAGGGGGATGGCAGTGATCCCGTTTGAATGCCGGATGGGACCTTTATTTCGGTCTTCGACCACTACGGGGAGTGCTTCGGCGGAGACCGCGTCGTCTATGTTCGCAATTGGTGTGTGAGCAAGAAAGGCGGCATGTCTGCCGACGAGTTCAAGATTGGCAGCAAATACTTTATCACATATCAGCCCTGATTCTGTCGTAGCGGTGTCAGATTTCAGAGCCGCTCGCGTATCATTCGGGAAGCACTTCAGCGCCACACCCACGCACTCTATGCAAGCCGACCGTTTCCTCATCTGGCCTTTTCGGCTTACCACGTTCTTGCTGTTCCTCACCCTGTTTTGCGACACTAGCTTCGCGGCGATCGCGGTCGGCGGTCGCGTCAGTGCGACTCAGAATGGCACCAATGTGCGTGCAGGTGCTGGAAGCACGACGATTAACGGAACACAGAATTCTGGGGCTTTAGGCACAGTGATAGGAGGGCCTACAAATGCTCAGATTGGGGGCACGGGTACGACATACACCTGGTGGAATGTGAATTTTGATAGCGGGGTAGATGGCTGGGCCGCGAGCATCAACCTCGCGGAAGTTCCCGCGCCGACCATGACGCTCAGCAGCCCGAATGCGGGAGCGACCTGGCAGACGGGCACAAGCCAGACAGTGAGCTGGACGGCCAGCGGAGACACGAACGCAATCAGCTACTTTGTGGTCCGGCTCTCCACGAACAACGGGAGCAGCTACACGGATATCTCCTCCAATCTCAGTTCTGGGACGCGGTCGTTCAGCTACACGCCGACCAGCGGCCAAGCCACGACAACTGCCGTCTGCTGGGTGCGCGCATTCAACTCTGGTGGGACCGCTATCACTGCTGCCATCAGCAGTGGGCTTTTCACCATAGCCAATCCTCCACCGACGGCACCTTCCGGCTTGGCTGCCGCCGAAAACGCAAGCTTAGTATCGCTCGCCTGGAACGATAATTCGAGCAACGAAACCGGCTTCAAGATCGAGCGGAAAACTGGTGCGGGCGGATAGTATTCGCAGATCAACACTACAGGACAGAATGTGGCAGCATATCTCGATTATAGCATCAGCACCGGCACTGCCTACTACTACCGTGTTCGGGCATACAACGGCGGGGGTGATTCAAGTTACTCTAATGAGATTTCCATAACACCTCTTCCCGCGCCATTTATCAGCAGCATCTCGCCCAATCCGGTGCCAGGTTCTGCGAGTCAGCAGACCATCACAATCAATGGCTCGAACTTTATCAATAAACCAACGGTGACTCTCACATGGACAGGCCAATCAGACTACACTGTTTCCTCCGCGCAAGTAACCTATGTGAGCAGCACGCTACTGTCGATGGCAATCACGACGAGCTCGACTCCTGACAATTGGACGGTGAAAGTGACAAATCCAAATCCTGATGGGCAGCAATCGAACATACTCAGTTTTCAAGTAGCTGTGCTGCCGACCGCACCAGATCACTTGGAAACACAGGGGTTCTCCGATCACGTCCTGCTCGGATGGGATGACCTTTCAAACAACGAATCCGGCTTTAAGATCGAGCGCAAGACGGGGGACGGTGCATTTTCTCAGATTGCAACAACAGGATCGAATTCAAGCAACGCCGCATTCTACACCGACAACTCGACTGGTCCTCAGATCACATACACATACCGCAGATCACATACACATACCGTGTGCGTGCGTATAATGCCGTCGGCAATTCCGCCTATAGCAACCAGGTGACGCTAACGACGCCGGGAGGTCCACCGGGAGCCTTCACGCTGTCAAACGATCCGCCCGTCTGGGATGCAAGCATTCCCGGTCCCAAGGTTCAGTTGAATTGGACTCCGTCTTCCGATGTCGGGAACTACGCCGTTTATCGTAATAGCACCGTTTATACCGCCGGCATCGTCGGCACGAGCTATCTGAACTCGGCTGGCCTTATGGGAGGCAATGCATACACCTATTTTATTCGCGCTTCGAACGCCGACGGCACAACGGACTCAAACACGGTCACCGTCACAATGCCGACCGCGCCGACGTCTGCCCCTGCGATCCAATCAAATACGGCATCATCCATCACATCTACCTCGGCAGTTATCAATGGAACCGTTTTGAACGATGGAAGCTCGTCCATCATTGATCGGCGTTTTGATTGGGGCACTTCGACGCCTTTAAACCAAGCCGTCTACAGTGCAGGGATCACTGTCTCGGGAAACACATTCTCCGCAACCCTTACTGGCCTTGCGCCAAATACGACCTACTTTTTTCGGGCATGGGCGCGGAATGGCAGCGTTTCTGATGTCGGATACGGCGCTGGCTGGAACGTCGGCAGCATTCTTTCGTTTAATACATCATCAGGAGTTCAACCCAATCTGACGCCGTATCAACCTTCGGGATGGTCCGATAAGATTGTGGTTTCGAGCGTGACTGGCAACAACACGGATAGCCCCTCTCTGACGACCGCAAACACGATCTACGTAGATTGGGCTGTCATCAACAACGGGGCGTCACCTGCGACAAGCCGTTTTTACACGGAGTTTATGTCGATGGCGTGCTCAGGACCAACTGGTTCACCGATCCACCTCTAGCCGCATCGAGCTACGATTCGCGGAGTGATTACTCAATCGGAACGCTCAGTGCAGGGCAGCACACAATCCAAATCAAGACGGATTCAACCGCCACCATCGCGGAGAGCAATGAAGCCGACAACCAGTTTACAAAAACGATCACCGTGGACACGCGTGGGGCGGGCACTCTAACGGTGACGGGCCGGGTACTGAATGGCAGCACGAACACGCCACTGGCGGGTGCCGCTATTGGTCTAGGTGGACTGAGCACGACGAGCGCGGTCAATTGCCCCCCTTTACCCTGGCGAATGTGAGTCTGGCCGGAGGATCAGTCCTTTCGGCAAGCGCTGCGGGCTTTGTGTCCCAAACACGGACGGTGGCGGCAGCGGCAGAGCAAAAAGCCGTGAACGTGGTGGACATCATCCTGGCACCCACCACGAACAAGCCAGTGGTGGAAAGCGTGAAGCCGGATGTGGACGGGATTTTCTTGGCTGGGTTTGGTCTCGTCCCAACGGTCAAGGCCATGGTGAACTGGAATGGGAACACGCCGAGTACGGTGGAGTTTCAGGTGAATGGCAGTGTGTATGCCACGCGCACCGGTGCCGGGCCTGAGTATAGCGTGACGATGCCGGTGGACTCTGCCTTGCGCACTTCGCTCACGACGACGGGCAACGTCATTTCAGTCAGGGCGATGGCGCAGGAGGCGGGAAAAGTGTCGGCCCCATTTGCACTGACGATGGCGGTGGTGCCGGTGCCTGCCGGACTGCGGGCGGTGGTGAATTCCGGGCTGTATCAGGCCTTTGGCCCGGATCAGGTGGGGTTTGACTTCGAACTGACGAAGCACGAGCAAAAGGTCACGCTGCCGCTGATCGGCACCTTTGGCTTCGAGTGGGGGGCGAACGCCAGTTTCGATTATACGATCAAGAATGGGGAGTGGGAGGCGGCTGTCGGCTTCAGTGCAGAAGGTAAGCAGGGAAAGCGCGGAAGGCGGACCAGTTTCCCAGCTTTGGCTCGGGTTCCGAAAGCCAGGCTCTACATCGGCAACAAAGAGATCAATGTGAGTGTCAATGGTACGGCAAAAGGAACGGCGACAGCTAGCACTGGCATCACCTTTCAAAGCGTAGGACTGGTGGCGGGGCTTGAAACCCGCTTGGAGCTGACCCGCTTTGGATTGTTGGACATTTTTGGCCCTGGCTTGACGACTGCATTTTCAGCAGTGCCTTCGGCAGGAAAGATCCTCAAAAATGTGTCGATCATCGTGTGGCTGATTCCCGCGCTGGATGGTACGGCGACGGTGATGGTTTCTCCGTTTCAGTTTGGTGGGGCGACGCTCACAGGGAAGATCGGACTGGAGGGTGCGTACGAGCCTGAGGTGGGTGACGTTTTGAAAGGCCGGGTCTATGTGGGAACGGATGCGGCATTGACGGTTGGCCTGCCTGCCCCAGTGTTTAAGAATGTGCAGCTCCGGGTGTACGGAGGCTATGAACTGAAGGCATGGGTTTTCAAGATCAGCAAGGAAGTGGTCTGGGTGACCTACTCGTACCCATCTGCCAATGGGCTGCTGGCTCAACGCGGTACACGGGACATCGGCACGGGGTATATGCTGGAAGCAGCGGCCAATCAAGATGCTAGCTGGAGGCCGATGGATCGCCCATGGAGAGAAGCCGGCGGTGAGGTCTTTCAGCTCGGAAATGGAGGCCTGAAACAGCTAGTTGCTGGGGAATCTTCTGCTGCCCTCGAAGCCTTTGTCAGCATGGGGCAGGGAGAGGCGGCGGTGCCTGCACCGGCTGCTGCGGAAGACGGCGCTGTGGCACGCATCATCGACTCCACCGTGCCAGCCCAGGCGGTGCTGCCGCTGCTGGGCAATGTTTTTCCGGACTCTGAGCCTGCGCTGGCTGGGAACGGTAACAACCTGATGCTGCTCTATGTGCGTGATACGGGTGCGGCCAATGCGGTGCAGTTCACCGAGGTGGCCTGGACTTACTTTAACGGAACAACGTGGACGACTCCGGCCCCGGTAGCCGCAGACGTGCGGGGGCAGTTTGATCCATCGGTAGTATTTGATGGACAGGGAAAAGCGGTGGGCGTGTGGTGTCGGATCAAGAACGCCGCCCTGGCAGGTGGTGAGGTGGCTGATATGGCGGCGGAGATGGAGGTCGTGTCAGCAACGTGGAATGCCGGAACGGGAACCTGGGGTGCTGCCACCGCACTGACAGACAACGCGTTTCTCGACCACAAGCCGCGCCTCGCAGGTCCAATGACTGATGGTGATCTCATCCTGACGTGGCGGGAGAATCAATCGAACCTGCTCATCGGCACGGGTGCCGCAGGTGCGCCACAGAACACGCGAGTCATGACGAGACGCTGGGATGCCGCGACGGGCACCTGGGGAGCGGCTTCAGTATTGGTGTCGGACTTGGCTAACGAGATGTCGGATTCACTCGCGGCCAGCGGCGGCAAGGCTGTCTTCGCCGTGACGCGCGATCTCGATGGTAATCTGGATGACTTCACCGACTCCGAGTTGTTTTACCGCGTCTGGAACGAGGGCACAGGAACCTGGGGCAGCCTGACACGACATACCACGGATGCAGCGATGACCGTAACGTGAAGATGGCGATTGGCACTGGCGGCAGTGCCTACTGTGTCTGGCAGCGTGGGGAAGACTTGGTGATGGATGTCAATTTCTCGGGCACGCCATCCATCGTGCGCCCTGATTCAGGCACGTTTGGCTTCTCTGATCTCGCGCTGACCGTGGGACCGGGTGGCAATGTGGCGGTGATCTGGCAGGAAATGGGCGAGAATGGCTCGGACGCGCATTACCGTGTCTATGATCCGCTGTCGAGCACCTGGGGACAGGATTCATTTCTGTCTCAAGACTCCGATCTGGAGCGCTCCTTTGCACCAGTGTGGGATGCGGCGGGGAATCTGACGCTGGCTTACAACAACGTGGTGATCACCAAACAAACCATGAATGTGGTGGTGGAAGGCGGCGGCACGGTGGCTGTGGATGGCGTGCCGCAGCCGGGACAAGTGAACCTGCTGCTGGCCAAGCGGACGCTGGTGAAAGACCTCGCCGCTCTGCCGGAAGGCCTCACCGCCGATGGGACCACCTTCTTGCCCGGCGATGCGCTGACTCTGAAGGCACGAGTGAAAAACACAGGCAATCTGGCGGTGCAGAACGTGCAGGTGGCCTTCTACGATGGCGATCCGGCCAATGGCGGCACGCTGATCGGCACGGTCACGGTGCCCGGCTGGCTGGAAGCCGCGACGGCAGCCGAGGTGACGCTGAACTGGACGGTGCCAGCGCCAGCTCAGGCTCGGACGATTTACCTCAAGATCGACCCGACAGCGGCGGTCACGGAATCCGATGAGACCAACAATGCGCTGGCGCTGCCGATCAACGGCGTGGACCTGGCGCTGGAGTATCAGTCCGGCTCGGTGCTGCGGGACGGCTCGGCACGCGTCGTGGTGAAGGTGAGGAACCTCTCTGCGCCTGAGTCGCCCGTGTCGATGCTCAAGCTGAAAACCAGCGACAGCGCCGTCACTCTGGCGGAGGTAAGCGTGAGCCAACTGGCTCCGGGGCAGTCGGTGGATGTGCCGTTTGATCTTCCTGCGGGAACTCATCCCGAAGGTGACCGTGGCTATGTGCTGGTCATTGACGAGGAAAACCTGACAGAAGACATCGACACGGAGAACAACGAGGCTCTTTTTAACCTCAATCTATGGATCGACGATGACGGCGACGGTATCGCAAAATGGTGGGAGCAGGCCAACGGACTCAGCGACGGCAACTTCAGTGATGCGACCTCCGATGCAGACAGTGACGGATTC
>JBDNIB010000703.1:0-3272 GCA_041688535.1 Prosthecobacter sp. | reverse complement strand
CTCTGGGACATCGCCGCCGGCCAGCTCATGGTCGAAATGGGCGGCGGCAAAGTGACGCTCAAGCCGAGCACCACGAAGCCCGGCACCATGTTCATCTGCGCTTCAAACGGCAAGCTGCCGATCGAAGCGTATCTCTAACAGCGCATGTCTGACGCCCCCGACACCCGCGAAGTCATCCTCGAAGCCCGCGAACTCACGCGTGAGTTCAACGGCGTGAAGGCGCTCGACCGTTTCAGCTTCAAGCTGCATCGCGGCGAGGTGCTCGGCCTGCTGGGTGCGAATGGCGCGGGCAAAACGACCGCGATGAACTGCCTACTCGGCCTCACGCTGCCGACCTCAGGCGAGTTGACCGCCTTCGGCCTGCCGTTGCAGGCGAACCGCATTCACATCCTCCAACGCTTGAATTTCTCTTCCGCCTACACCGCCTTACCCGGCAATCTACTCGTGTGGCAAAACCTGCTCGTGTTTGCCCGCATCTACGGCGTGCCGAATCCGAAGCAGAAGATCGCCGAACTGCTCGAACTGCTCGAAATCTCGCATCTCGACAAACGCGTCACCGGCCAGCTCTCCGCCGGTGAATCGACCCGCGTGAATCTTTGCAAAGCCTTCCTCAATGACCCCGAGCTGCTCATGCTCGACGAGCCGACCGCGTCACTCGATCCCGACATCGCTGACAAGGTGCGCAAAGTCGTGCGCAAGGTGCAGCGTGAGCGCAACATCGGCATCCTCTACACCTCCCACAACATGCGCGACATCGAGGAGGTCTGCGATCGCGTGATCTTCCTGCACAAAGGCAAGATCGTCTGCGAAGGCACGCCGACGGACATCGTGAAAAAGACCAGCAGCACGCTGGAGGATGTCTTCATCAAGATCGCCCGTGACGGCGAGATCGTGGACGAACCGATCAAGAAAACCACCGTATGAATCTCCGCATCATCAGCGCCCTTGTGATGCGCTATCTATTTCTTTACGCCAGGACGCCCATGCGTCTCGTCGAGCTGATCTTCTGGCCGCTCGTTGATCTCGTCGTCTGGGGCAACGTCACCGTGTTCATTCAAAAAAACAGCACGGAACAGTTCGGCAATTTCATCCTGTTTTTCCTTGGGGCGATGATCCTCTGGGATGTCCTCTTCCGTGCCCAGCAGGGCGTCGCTATCTCGTTTCTCGAAGACGTTTGGACCCGCAACCTGCTCAACATTTTCGTGGCACCCGTCCGCACCAGCGAATACCTCAGCGCCACGTTCGTCGTCGGCATTCTGCGCATTCTGGTCACGGTCGTCGTCGTCAGCGTCGTGTCGTGGGTGGGCTACTCGTTCAACATCTTCCAGCTTCACTGGTGGCTGATCCCCTTCTTCCTCAATCTCATGGTCTTCGGCTGGGCGCTGGGCATGATCTCCACGGCGCTCATCCTGCGCTGGGGGCAGGCCGCCGAATCACTCGCCTGGGCCGTGCCATTCTTCATCCAGCCCTTCGTCGCCGTATTTTATCGGGTAGAGGACATGCCCGCCTGGTCGCAGCCCTTCGCCTGGCTGTTTCCCGCCACGCCGATCTTTGAAGGCATGCGGGAGGTGATGAAAACCGGCACCGTAAGCTGGAACTACCTCTGGCTCGCCGCAGGCTTGAACATCATCTATCTCGGCCTCGCTGGCTGGCTGTTCGTCTGGGTGCTCAATCTCACCCGCAAACGCGGCCTGCTGACGAAATTCGCGACGCAGTAGTCATTTCCAGACTCCCGCCGCACGCAGCACCGTCTCATGCACGGCGATGTCATGCGCCGCATCCCAGGCGAGTTTCTTCTCGCCGCGCACCACCTTTGCCAGATCAAAAAACTCGGCGGCATAGCGATTCTTCGGCACGTCGAACTGGAATGACTGCGTGCCCTTCTTGTAGGAGCCACGAGCCTTGGTGAGCGACAGAGTCACCTTCCCGCTCTCCAGCGGCACGATTTCGAGGGTTCCCTCGGTTCCCGTCACATTGAAACGCCTGCGCGGTCCACCAAACGGATCGGTGTGATTGCAGCGGATCACCGCCGTGGCTTTCGCGTATTGCAGCACGGCCATCTGATTGTCTTTCACGCCATCGGTCTGCGTTGGCGTCGAAAAACCCGTCACCGACTGCGGTTTGCCGAGGACCGTGACCACCGCGTCCATCACATGGCAGGCCAGTTCAAACATCCCACCGCCTTCCAACTCACCGATCTTCTTCCGCGTGCCCGGATCAGCCAGCTTGCCCATCGCCGCGTCGATTTCGGTGATCTCACCGAGCCAGCCTTCGCGCACGGCTTGGAAGAGCAACTCAAACGCCGGATTGTAGCGCAGCATGTAGCCCATCTGCACGGTCAGGCCGCGTTTCTCCGCTTCGAGCCGCATGGTCTTGAACTCGTCATGCTGAAACGCCCCCGGCTTATCGAGATGCACATGCTTGCCCGCCTGAATGCAGCGCAACGCCGTCGCACAGGAGTCCTCCATCCGCGTCTCCACCGCCACCGCTTTCAAATCGGGCGTGCCGAGCAGTTTTGCCTCCGTGAGTAACGGCACACCGTCATAGCCCTTCTCCGCCGCGACGCCGACCACCTCCCAAAGATCAGTCAAAGACCGCATCGCCGCCAGCTTCCCCGCCGCATGCGCATGCTCCGAACCGATCTGACCAATACGCAGTTTAGGACTGCCGCTGGCAGCAAAGGCCGTGGAACCGCAGGCGAAGAGAAAGGAACGTCGTTTCATGATCTATGAAGCGGTCGTTCAGCCGCGCTTCTTGCCGCCAACACCAGCAGGAGCATCATTCGCAGCTCGACTTTCCGAAGTCGCGACGTGGCATTTTGCCGTGAACCAGCTCATCTACGTTGAGACCAGCATCCCGAGTTTCTACTTCGAGACTCGGCCTGGGCCTGAAAATCAAGCCCGGCGCAACTGGACTCGTGAGTGGGGGGAGGTCGCGACTGTCACTGAAACAGTCATCACCGCGCTCGCAGTCTTCAACGAACTTGAAAATTCATTAGATTTGAGACGGAGGTGAGGAAGACCATGACCGCCGCACGACTGCTTCGGGTGACTTACCTTCCTTTCTTGCCGCCACGTTTCGGCTTGGCGTAAACGACATCCTTGCGTTGCGGCAGTGAGCCACTGTCGTCGGTGTTCAAACCAGCACGCTTCTTCAATTCGCGAATTTGGTCGCGCAGGAGGGCGGCGCGTTCGTATTCGAGCTTGCTGGCGGCTTCGGCCATTTCCTGTTCGAGTTCGCGGATGGTTTCGGTGATGGCGAAGTCGCCGCCG
>JBDNIB010000702.1:0-4825 GCA_041688535.1 Prosthecobacter sp. | reverse complement strand
CGCGAGATCAAGGAAATGGACCGCCTCATCAAAGAAGCCCGCCGCAACGCGGTGACCGCCCTCACGTTGGAAGAAAAGCTCGCCAGCCAAAAGCAGATCAAAGCCATTGAATCTCAACGTAACGACAAGCGCCGCTCGCTCTTTGAAGCGCAGGACGCCATTGATAAACAACGCGAAGACTTGATCGGGAAGAGCGAAGGGAAGCTCCAGCAGACGGCCAGCAACACCTCCTTGTTTAATCTCCGCTGGAGTCTCGTCTGATTTCCGCGCACTATCCGCCCGCCATGTATATCCACAAGATCACCCTGACCAACATTCGCGGCTTCAAGAGCCTCGACTTTGATCTTCAGCGACCCGACAAAACTTACGCGGGCTGGACCGTGTTCACGGGCGACAACGGCGCAGGGAAGAGCACCCTGCTGAAATCGATTGCCATTGGACTCACAGGACGGGACACCTCGCGGGCGCTGCAGCCCAGCTTCAACAAATGGGTCCGCCATGATGCGCCTGCGAGCAAAGGGCACATTCAGCTAGAGATTGTGCGAGTGAAGAGTGATGACACGCTTACTGTGGCCGGGAAGAGTCCTGCTGATCGCTTCCCCGTGGCGTTGGTCTTTGAGAATGGGGGAAAGGAAACGGCCCTGAGAACTGAGATACCTGACGGGCGTCCGAAGAACTATCAGACACCTGAGCGAACCATCTGGGCATCAGGTTCGACCGGGTGGTTCTGTTGCGGATACGGTCCTTTCCGAAGAGTGTTTGGCGAATCACCCATCGCGCAGCGTCTCATGTCCGCACCAAGCACCGAACGCTTTGTGACGATGTTCGAGGAAGCTGCATCTCTGGCCGAAGTGGATCGTTGGCTCCGTGAACTTGATCACAAGAAGCACGAAATGAAAGCTGCCGAGCGCAGCCAATTGGCAATTTTGTTGCAAATGTTACGCCACGATCTCTTGCCGAATCAGATCAGCGTTGACCGCGTAGATTCGGACGGTCTTTGGCTAAAGGACCGGAACGGGGTTGAAATCTCGTGGGCGTCCATGAGTGACGGCTACCGATCCGCACTTGCTCTCGTGGCGGACATTCTACGGCACCTGATCAACGCCTACGGACACGACAATCTCATCACCCAGACACTTGACGGTAACTTTGAAGTGACCCGCTCGGGCGTCGTGTTGATTGACGAAATCGACGCTCACCTCCACCCCGAGTGGCAACGCGAAATCGGCTTCTGGCTCAAACGCCATTTTCCAAAGATCCAGTTCATCGTCACCACTCACAGCCCCATCATCTGCCAGGCTGCCGATCCAGGTGGCTTGTTCGTCTTGCCAGAACCAGGAAGCAGTCAGGAACCTTACCGGTTGAGCGACGATGAGCGTGACAAAATTGTCGCTTCCCGCCCAGACACGATTCTTCGAAGCCCTGCGTTCGGTCTTCAGAGCACACTTTCACCCGTCGCCATTGAGGCGCGGGCGGAGTATGCCCGCATTGAGGGCAAGAAGCGCTCCACCGGAAAGCTCAGCGCAGACGAGCAGAAGCAGTTCAAGCAACTCGAACTATTCGTCAACACCGACGAGGATCAGTAAGCCATGCGCCGAGTTACTCGAGAACCACTTCCTGCCGACGTGGCCCACTACCTCGAACGCAGGCAGCAGAAGGCCGATGTCGAGCGCGTAGCGGGGACTCTCAACGTGGAGACCACCTGGAAAGGTGTCCGGCAGACGAAGAAACTGGGCTCTGTCAAAGAGAGGCTGAAGCAGATGGCAGGCGGGCGGGCACGCTGCATGTATTGTTCAGACTCCGCAGGCACGGATATCGAGCACTTCTGGCCCAAGAGCGTTTACCCGGAGCGCATGTTTCTTTGGCTCAACATGCTGCTCTGCTGCACCGGTTGCGGACGCGATTGCAAGGGGAGCCAGTTCCCGATGGAGAAGGGTCAGCCAGCGCTGCTCGACCCCTCGGCGGAAGATCCCTGGCTGTTTCTGGACTTCAGTCCATCCACCGGCATTCTCTTTGCCCGCATGGACCGCCAGGGCCGGACCACCGTCAAAGGAGAAGAGACTGTGCGAGTGTTTAGATTTGCTAGGCGGGATGAAGTCACCCTCGGCTACCAGCGCAGCTACCGCCGTGTCTGTAAAGTTCTTCGGGCCGCCTGCTCTGAGCTATTACCAGACGCAGCCACCCTGACTCACGAACTCCAGGATGCCGACGAGCATGGGATTCTGGGTTGGTGCTTCCGTGGGAACGGCGTCAACGAAGCGCCCATGGCTGAACTTCGGCAGCGGCATCCCGCCGCCTGGGCGGCCTGCGCCCAAGCCTTCCAAACGCTCTAACATTAGAATGTCCAAAAAACAAAAACTCGAACTTACCTGGATTGGGAAGGAGCACGGGCCCAGGCTGGAGCCGCGCATCTTGCTGGAGGAGCCGGAGCGCTCGCATCATGCCAAGTTCCGTGTGAAGGTAGCCACACTGGCAGAAGGGCTCACACGAAGCCACGAAGGCACGAAGCAATCAGGAACGGCTACTTCAAAAAACCTTCGTGGCTTCGTGCCTTCGTGTGAGGCTGAAGTGGGCGACCTCTTCGACAAAAAGCTCATCCACGGCGACAACCTCCTCGCCCTCAAGGCCCTGGAGCGCGAGATCAAGGAAATGGACCGCCTCATCAAAGAAGCCCGCCGCAACGCGGTGACCGCCCTCAGCCTGGAAGAAAAGCTCGCCAGTCAAAAGCAGATCAAAGCCATCGAATCCCAGCGCAACGACAAACGCCGCTCACTCTTTGAGGCCCAGGATGCCATTGATCGGCAGCGCGAAGACTTTATCGGCAAGATCGAGGGCAAGCTCCAGCAAGGAACAGCCTTGAACCCCTTGTTCAGTGTGCGATGGAGCTTAAACTAGACAATCAAACCTTCCGCCTTTCGCCATGAGTTCCTTCCCCAGCCACCGACTCGAAGAGATTTCCCTTTCGGGGTATAAATCCATTCGGGAACTCACGGCCTTCAAGATGTCCTCTGGCCTTAACGTGCTCATCGGTGCCAATGGCTCCGGGAAGACCAACTTCATCCGCTTCTTCGAGCTTCTTGGCCATATCTTTGATCCCAACAAAGGTTTGCAGAACTATGTGGCGGCGCGTGGCCGTGCCGAGGCCTTCCTATTTCGCGGGATGAAGGTCACGCCCCAACTCACGGCCCATCTAAAGTTTGGCCGGAACGAATACAAGTTCACACTGCGAGCATCGGATGATCGATCACTTTTCTTTGCACAGGAATCGGCACCCTTCAATGGCCAATGGCTCACAGAAAATGACCATGGGAGCGGTCATTTGGAGAGCTACGTTTTGAAGTATTCAGACACCGCAGCCAAAAAATGGGTTGTAGAAACCATCCGCGACTGGCGCGTCTATCACTTCCACGACACCTCCCCCTCCGCACCTGTCATGGGTCTATGCAATGTGGTGGACAACGATGTGCTGCACGGCAACGCCGCAAACTTGGCTGCATTCCTCATGAAGATGGCGAAGGAGCATCCGCAGAACTTCGCGCAAATTACTGAAACCGTGCGGCAGGTAGCCCCGTTCTTCGGTGAGTTTGTGTTGAAGGAAGTGACTCCAGGGCAGACCCAGCTCTTGTGGAAGGATCGCTTCTCCGATCTGCTCTACTACCCCTACCAGCTTTCGGACGGCACCCTGCGTTATATCTGTCTCGCCACCCTCCTTCTCCAGCCCAACCCACCCGCCACCATCATCATTGATGAGCCAGAGCTTGGCCTGCACACCTATGCCATCAAGCTGCTCGCCAGCCTGCTTCAAGAGGCTGCGGAGAATGTGCAGCTCATCGTCTCCACTCAGGCATCTTTGCTGCTGGACGAACTCACTCCCGAACAGGTCATCGTTGTGAATCAGCGCAATGGCGAATCCATCCTGGAGCGCCAGGACCCGGAGAGGCTTGCCGATTGGTTGAAGGAATACACCCTCGGCCAGCTTTGGGAAAAGAACGAGCTGGGAGGGCTGCCCTAATGAGCTGGCTGCGCCTTTACATCACCGTCGAAGGACAGGCGGAGAAAGCCTTTGCCGACGCCGCACTGACGCGGCACCTCGCCAACTACAGCATTGAGGTCAAGCCTCGTGTGGTGCTCACGAATCGGAAATTGGGCAAGCGCGGTGGCATCCTCGACTTTGCTAAGATTCAAGGCGACCTCACCCGCCTCATGCATCAGGACCGGCAACCCGAAGCGCGGTTCACCACCATGATTGACTTCTATGCGTTGCCTCCTGAGTTCCCCGGTTGGGCTGCAGCGCACCAAAGAAATAGCCCTGAGGAGCGAGTCGCGGTCCTGGAGCGGGCTTTGCACGCGGAGTTCGGCGATGACCGCTTCCATCCCTACATCCAGCTTCATGAGTTTGAAGCCCTGCTATACTGCGATCTCGGGGAGCTTCAGCGCCGCCTCGCTCACTCAGAGCAAGGCATCGCCGCCCTTCAGCGAGAGGTCCGCCACCTTCAGCCTGAAGAAATCAACGAGGGCGCGCATACCGCACCCAGCAAACGCATTAACCATCACCTGCCCGTTTACGAGCGGAGCAAAGTCCGCGTGGGAGCCCCTGCTGCGGCTGCCATCGGTCTTCCTGCCTTGCGCTCCAAATGCCCACACTTCAACGACTGGCTCACCCGCTTGGAACAGCTCGTCTGATCCCACTCCCCTCTCTGTGTTCTTTGTGCCCTCTGTGGTTAACCCTCTTTCCGAATGTCCAAAAAACAAAAACTCGAACTCACCTGGATTGGGAAGGAGCACCGGCCCAGGCTGGAGCCGCGCATCTTGCTGGAGGAGCCGG
>JBDNIB010000701.1:0-1582 GCA_041688535.1 Prosthecobacter sp. | reverse complement strand
CTGGTTTCACTTTCGATCAGGCCACTGAGGGCGCGGCCGTCTTTCGTTTCGACGGTATAGGCACTCCAGCGGGCCTCAAACATGCGGTTGGGATCGAGAATGTCCGAGAGCAGGCCTTCCGGGGGCTTCACTTTCACATCGGAGAGCGGCGGGCCGACATCGACGCCCAGCGTGCCGTGCTTGTGGCAGGTGATGCAGATGGTGGCGAAGACAGCTTGCCCCTTTTTGGCATCGCCCTTCATCGTGGTGGCGACCATGTAGTCCTTCACCACCGCAGCGCGGTCGCTACTGGCCTCGCCGAAGAGCTTTTTCGCGAGATCGGCCATCTCACCTTTGCCGCGCTGGTAAGCCCAGCGCTTTTCGACATCGACCCAGGCGGTGGGGAACTCGCCTGCTTCCATACGTTTGAACAACGCGAGCGCAGTGGTGGCGTTGCCTGTGAGCAGCGGCACAAGATCGCGCTTCAACGCGGGTCCGGCCTTCGGCAGCAGTTCATAAATCAGCGGTGCGGTGCTGGTGGCGGAAAACTTCTTCAGCAAGGCGAGGGTGGCGGTCGTCAGCTCTGACGGCTGATTGGTAGTGAGCAGGGTCTTCACCACCGGCTGCACGGCGTCCCATTTGCGGGAGGAGAGCAGCGGCAGGACTGCGAGACGTTGGTCGAGCGGGGCCTTCGTATTGGCAATGACGCCGTCGATCTCGGATTGCAGCGTGGCGATTTCTCTGGCGGCGTCTTCGTGGCCTTTCGGCAGTTTGGCAAGACCTTGGAGCAAGGCGGGCTTCCACCAGAGGAGTTTACCGGGTTCTTTTTGCAGCAATGCTAGCAATGCCTTCACATCGTCAGCCTCCGCATCGGCAATGGAGCCGGTGGCGAAGGTGCGAATGGTGGCGCTGCGGTTTTCCGAGAACGTTTTGAAGAAGTCATCGCCGAGAGCACTGAGGATGCGGCCCATCTGCTTGCTGGCGGAAGATGCGACCATCTTAGTCATCCATGCATCCTCAGGATGCTTGGCGAGAAGGGCGGTGAGTTGGCCGGGATCGGAGATGGTTTGAGCTTTGAGGAAAGCCACACGTTCAGCGTGTTCTGGCGGCACTTCGACCCAGCCGACTTCTGGAATGGCGTGGTATTTGCCTGGAGTCTTCGCCACGAGCTGCTTCGTGCCCTTCGGCACCACCCGCCAGATGCGGCCCTCGTTTTCGCCCTGGCGCATGTCGTTGGCTTTGACGAACTCCTCGGGGAAGAAGCGGGCGTGGTCGATCCAGCGGCGGTAAATGTCGCAGATGTAGATGGCACCGTCGGGGCCGGTGGTGAAGTTCACCGGGCGGCACCATTCGTCGCTGCTGCGGAAGAACTCGGTGCGGTCGCCGACGCGCGTGGCTTTGAGGCTGGCACCATTCGGTTCAACTTTATAGCGGGTGACGAGCTGGCCGGTAGGATCGGGGACGAAGACGTTGTTGCGCAGCTCGGGCATGAGCGGGCCACGATAGACGCCCAGGCCGGAGCAGGCGGTGTTCGTGCCGGCGTGCGCATCAGCGGTGGTGTGGGTGATTTGCAGCGGATAGACGCGTGTCGCAGCGCCGGGCG
>JBDNIB010000082.1:0-19439 GCA_041688535.1 Prosthecobacter sp. | reverse complement strand
GTCGGCATTGCCCTGGTCGGCGAGGGAGGGCTGGCGCTTCCGGGCGCGGAACACGTCCAGAATGCGCCAGCGGGTCATCTGTAGCAGCCAGGCTTTGAACGAGCCGGCTCGCGGGTCATATTGCCCCTTCTGCACCTGCCGAGCGATGGCGATGACGGTTTCCTGCACCACGTCGAAGGCTTCCTCACGGGTGAGACCGGCCTTGGTGCCGACGCTGAAAATCAGCCGCCAGTAGGTTTGGTAGAACTCGTTCCAGGTCTTCTGGTCCTCCCAATTGTTCAGACGCTCAATCAGGCTCTTGCGGGTTTTCTCCCACAGGCCTTTTTCTTTCTTAACGTCTTCCGGGATCGGAATTTCTGGCTCCGGTTTACTCATTGGGGCTGATTCTCTGCGGTTGAGCGGTTCTGTCAAACCTTTGAGTCTCAGCAGGCACAGAGAAAATCGACCGATAGAGAAAGTGATTTTGCGGCGGGGGCGGCTAAGCCTCGCAATCAGTGCGCCTCATGATGGCAATGAAGGCATTTCATGGATCATGGCCCGCCGCCTGCACTTCGCAGGTTGCCATCGCAAGGGGGCAGGCTAGTCTGATCCCGCGCTGTCGTGACGCTCTTTTTGCCTCAATCTCATGCTGGAAAACCCCTTCCAAGAAACTCTGCTCTCCCGCCACCGTGCGGAGCCCTGCACCGTAGTCATTTTTGGCGCCACGGGCGACCTCACGCACCGCAAGCTGATCCCCGCCATTTACAACATCGCCGCTGCTGGCGACCTGCCGCCGCAGTTCAAAGTCATCGGCTTTGCCCGCCGCGACAAAACGGATGACGGCTTCCGCACCGAGTTGGAGGAAGGAAATCGCAAAAACAGCCGCCAGGGTCACAATGACGAGCTGTGGGGTAGTTTTTCGCAGTGCATCCACTACCACCGCAGCGAATTCGAGGATCTCGACGGCTACAAGGCGCTCGGCAAACTGCTCGACAAGTTCGACACCGAGCGCGGCGAGCCCGCTAACCGCCTCTTCTACCTCGCCGCCGCCCCGGAGTACTTCAAACCCATCCTGGAGATGATGCGGGCCGCCGGTCTCAATCAAGCCGTGGGCGACAAATGGGCGCGGGTGGTCTGTGAGAAGCCCTTTGGCAAAGATCTCGCCACCGCACGCGGATTGAATGCCGTGGTGGCCGAAACCTTCGCGGAAAAGGACACTTACCGCATTGATCATTACCTCGGCAAAGAAACCGCCCAGAACATCATGGTGCTGCGCTTCGCGAATTCACTTTTCGAGCCAAATTGGAACAGCCGCTACATCGACCACGTGCAGATCACCTGCGCCGAGAACCTGGGCATGGAAGGCGGTCGCGGCGGCTACTACGACACCGCTGGCGCGCTGCGTGACATGGTGCAGAACCATCTATTTCAACTCTTGAGCCTCGTCGCGATGGAGCCGCCCACCGATTTGAGCGCCGACAGCGTGCGCGATGAGAAGGTGAAGGTCATTCGTGCCCTGCGTCCGCTCGTCGGCCCCGAGGCCGTCGGTAAAAACGTGATTCGCGCCCAATACACGGCGGGCAGCGTCGATGGCGTGTCGCGTGTAGGCTATCGTGAGGAAGATCGCGTCAATCCAGAGTCCAAGACCGAGCCGTTCGTCGCGCTGCGGCTCTTTGTGGACACATGGCGCTGGCAGGGCGTGCCGTTTTATATTCGCGTCGGCAAGCAACTGCCGAAAAAGGCCACCGAGATCAGCGTGCATTTCAAAAAGCCGCCGCAGGTGCCGTTCGCCACCTCCGAAATGCTCAACAATAGCGAGAACACCCTCGTCATTCGCATTCAGCCGGACGAAGGCATCGCTCTGCGCATATTGTGCAAGCAGCCTGGACAGGCCATGAGCATTCAGCAGGTGAAGATGGACTTCCGCTACTCATCGAGCTTTGGCAAGGCCAGCCCCGAGGCCTACGAGCGCCTGCTGCTTGATGCGATGGCCGGTGATGCCACCTTGTTTGCACGTCGTGATGAAGTCGAAAACGCCTGGAAGTTCATCGATGAAATCGAGAACGCCTGGCACAAGTCCGATGCGCCTCCGACCATGCACGAATACCCTGCCGGAAGCTGGGGACCGAAGGCGGCGGATGATCTGCTCCGCGCTGACGGCCGTGAGTGGCGGCTGCTCTAGCTCTCAGTTCGTTGTCACCCTGAGGCGGACGAATTTCTTCGAATTCGCACCGTTGATGGCAGGGGTGACACGCACGGTGACGGTTTCAGTGATCCCGTCCGCACTGGGCGCAGCGCTGGTTTCCTGAACGCTTGCACCGGTGTTGTCCCATAGGGTGAGATTATTGCTGGTCTCCACGGTGTACGACAGTCCTGCGCGCTGGATGCGGCGGCGGAACTGCATGGTGAGGTATTTTTCGCCGGTGCCGCCATCTGTCTGCACCGTGGCAGTGGGCAGTTTGGTGTTCGGATTGGCAGAACTTGCCGGGATGCCGAGGGCATGCTCCATGAGCGTGCTGATGCCGTTGCTGTCGGGATCACCTGACGGCGTGGTGATGCGATAGACGATGGCCATCATGGCGCGGGTGTTGGGCGGCACGGCGTTGTCGCTGGCGGAAACAGAGATGCTGTTGGAGCCATCCGTGAGGGCGGACACCGGGGCAGTCCAGGCGGCGAAGCCGTTGGCGGAACTGGCGGCGGTGCTGTTGACCGTCACGCTGGCGACTCCGCTGATGGCGTCCACCGCACTGCCACTGAGCGTGGCGGCGGCGTTCATGGTGGTGAGTTCTGGCACGGTCAGCACAGGTGGGGTGGCGTCCTGGGTGGAGGAGACGGTGTTGGACCAGGCGCTGGTGATTTTCGCGGCTGGACTGATCACATAGCCCAGCGTCCAGTCACGGAGGTACGGTGTGTTGGCGGAATTGGACGAGGCCAGGTTGGAGCGTAAGCGCAAGGCGGCACGCGAAGCCACCGCAGGCAGCGCGGAGAGATTCGTGCCGCTTGCCACATTGGCTGCCAGCAGTCCGCCAGACTCATCCAGGACATCCACCGTGGCTGTGGTGCCGGGGCTGGCCGTGTCCAGCGTGTAGGTGAGGGCATCCCACTGGTGCCGATACGGCGGAGTGATGATCGGGGAGGTGACGGTGCCGGAGGCGACGAACACGGGCGAGTTTTTAGTGATCGCGATGTCATCGAAATAGCAACGTCCAGCAGCCGCTGAATAATAAACGGCAGGCCTGCCGGTGGCGAAGGTGGTGTCGGTGCGGGTCATGCTGGTGCTCGCTCCATTGATCGCCAGCGGATTTTCGACGACAACACCGCCGCTTACCGAGACTTTCCAGGCTTGGAGCGTGAGGCTGTTTCCTTCGGCGGTGAGACGCAGCTTGATGTTGTCGGATGCTGTGTAGCTGATGGCGGACGACATCCCCAGCGAGTTTTGAATGCCGTTAATAAGCACCTGAATGGAAAAAGTGACCGTGCTGGTGCCGAAATTGGCAAAGGCGGCGTAACCCTGGATGCCGTTGGTGGCGGAGAGGCTGGAGCGTAGTAGCAGGCTGCCATAGAAATAGCCGGTGATGCCTTCCGGGGCCAGATAGCCTTCGATGGAGCCATCGGCAAAGGTGTAGGCGCTGGTGGCTGGCATAAGCGCATAGCCAGTGCCGCTTACTGAAGCATTGCCGATACGGCCTTCGAGGTCGCCGCCTTGATTGACTGGCAACGCCGGGGTGGTGTTGGGTCCGGCGCTCATGGCCTGCCGGTCCATGGTGGCACCGCCGCCGATGACGGAAAAGAGAGTTTCCGCCCAAGTACTGCCCGCTGCATCAAAATTCTCCGTCCAGTTCACGGGTGAGGTGCCGGAAGCGGCGAGAGTGACATCGTGCAAGGAAAGGGCCGCGCTGGTGCTAGAGTGAGTGGCAGTGGTGAAGTCGGCATGCGAGGTCTGCTGCCATTCGCCGAGGCTGGCGGCAGTGTTGGTGCTGGCGATGCCACGCACGCGATAGTGGTACATTGTCCCGTCCATGAGGCTAGCTAGAGTGGCGGAGGTGCCGGGAATCGCCGTGGTGGCGACCGGTGATGGGAATGTGCCACTGAGATCACGTTCTAGGGTGTAGCTGCCGGAACCCGCCGAGCTGCTCCAGCCCAGGGTGTTGCCCGTGCCGCCGGTGAAGAGAGGTTCGGCTGTCATCACGGGCGCGGTGAAGCCTGAGGTGAACGGCTGCGATCTGCCGGCCACGCCGGTGCCACTGGCAAAGAGGACGAGTGCGGGGTGCGTGCCGTTGAGCGTGAGGTTGCCGGACCACTGGCCGTTGACGAAAGTGCCGGTGGTGGCAGGGGTGACCGCCAGTCCTGCATCGCTCATCAAGCGAATCTGTGGCCGGTCAATGGCACCGAATCTCGAAGGGGTGCTGCCACTCCAGCTCGTGGGTGCTCCAGAGGTGGCGGAATAGTAGTAGATCATACCGACATCGTAACCGGTGGGATCACGCCGCAGCGAGGCACCGGTGCCGCTGGTGGTGTTGTCCGTGCTGATGTCCAGCATCAGATTGTCCACGCCATTGTAATCGAACGGGGTGGTGAAGGTGAACACGACCCAGCCGGTGGTAGTGAAGGTATAGGCTCCTTGCCAAGCCACGGTCCAGTCAGTGGACTCCCAGAGCGGGTTCGTGTTGAAGTGATTCAGCGTGGTGTGCCTGAGGCGGAGGGTAAAATCGTTGTAAACAAAGGCGGAAGCGGTGGATATGTTCAAGGCTAGGCCGGTGATGAGCCGCGCTGGACCCACTTCGGAGCGTTTGTAAATGATTTGGCCACGGCAGTCCGTTTGGAAGGTGTACAGCGGCACGGTGCTCGCGAACACGCCGTTGCCGACTGTGGTGGTGGAAGATGCGGGACTGACCACGCTGAGGCTGGCGGTGCCTGCATAGGTGCCGGGATCACCATCCGTGTCCAAGGCCGTGAGGGTGACCGGGAAGGGCGATCCTGGCACCACGTTGGCGGGCTGGGTGGTCCAGGCCAGCTTGGTTGCAGGTGCGCCAGTCACATTGAAGCTGTTGCTGGTGCCGGTGTGTGCGGCGGCATCGGTGGTGGTGAGAACCACACCAGTGCTCGCCTTGGTCATGGTGAGCATGCCGGTCCACACGCCATTAACGAAGGCTGCGGAGACGGCTGGGGTCATGCTGATCGGGGTGCCTCCAGCGCTGGCACTGAAGGAGACCGTGCCGGTGAAGCCTGCCAATGTCGCATTGGCGGCGCTTTGCGCGGTGATGGTAACACTGAACGGGACGTTTTTGGCCTGGGTGGCGATGTTGCTGATGGCGAAGTGGTGGGGGTCATTGTCCAGCACGGTCACATTGGTGGTGCCAGTGATAAGACCAGGGCTGGTGGCCGTGATGGTGACGATCTGGTCGCCATCGGTCAGGGTGTCATCCACGATGTTCAAAGTGAAGCCGATGGAGGTGGCACCTGCGGGAATGATGACGGTGGTCGTGGCCGGAGCAGCCTGCGCTGGATCGCTGGACGTGAGGGTGACTGTGGTGTTGGTGCCTGTGGCGGCGTTCAGTATCACGGTGCCGGCCACAGTGCCGACTGATTCTACCGCCGTGGCGGGCAGGGAGATGGCCAGGGTGGGCGGCGTGGTCACATTGAAGCTGTTGGAAGCGCCTGTGATGGCACCACTCGTGGCACGCAGGCTGACGCTGACACCGGTCTCGGCGGGTGTGAAATTGCCGCTCCACTGCCCATTGATAAAGGCACCGGACACCACCGGGCTGACGGGTACGGATGCCGCATCCGTGCCGAAGCGGATATTGGGTAGGACATAATTGGAGATCGGCGCCGGGTTTGTCGTGCCGCTCCAGGTCAATGGATCACCATAATCGGTATTGGTCTCGACCAGGACGGTGCGCAACGTGACGGCACCAGTGTAGTAAGTGTAACCTTGGACGGAGCCTGCGGCTGCATTGCGGTAGCTGAAGTCAATCATCAGCGGGCTGCTGCCGTCATACAAAAAGGGGGTGGTGAAATCGAACTGCTTCCAGCCTGTGGCGCTGACGGAGGTGGTGCTTTGATAGACGGTCGTCCAGCCGGTGGACTCCCACTGAACGGCACCAGTGCCGGTGTAGTCGTTCTTGTTGGTGTGCTTGAGGCGGATGGTGAAGTTGGACAGCGCACTGCCTGGAATAGTGCCGACATTGAGGGATAGCCGGTGCAGATGACGGGCGGGTCCCACCTCGTTGGGCGGGTAAATGACCTGCATGCGCTGGGTGCGGCTCATGGAGCCGAGCGGAATAGACCATGTGCTGCTGCCGGTGCCGGTGTCGATGTTTTGCAGGTCACGCGAGATCGCGAGGTTGGCGGTCTGCGTGAAGGAGGTGAGAGTGTTGTTGCCCAGGTCTTGGGCGGTCAACGTAACCGGCTGCGGCTGCCCCTGGGTGATGCTGACCGGAATGGCGCTGACGCCGAAATGATGTAAAGCACCGAGTCCAACGACAAACGCATTGCTGCTGCCGCTGCCGCCAGTGACCGGGTCGGTCACGTTGATGATAGCGTTGCTAGCAAGGCCACCGACGTTCAGGCTTTGGGTTTTGACGCCGCCGCTGAAACCCGTCAGCGTGGCGGGCGTGACTGCCAGTGCGCTGCCGCCATCCGTGGCGGCGATTGCGGGCGTGCCGGTATAGCCGGTGATGGTAGCATTGTTCACATCCCGCGCGGTGAAGGTGACGTTGAAGGGCGCGTTGGCTATCTGCGGACTGGCGACGGTGGAGACGAGGAAGTTATGCACATCGTCGTCGGTGATGTTGATGGTGATGGTGCCGTTGGTGAAGGTGGGGGCGGAGGCCGTGAGCAGCACGGTCTGCGTGCCGTCCAGGAGCGCGTCGTTGACCGCCGTGAGGTTAAACAGGCCAGAGGATGAACCGGCGTTGATGGTGGCGGTAATGTGCTGCACTTCGGTGAGGTCGCCGGAGGTGATGGTGACACTCACCGGCGTCACTGCGGTGCCGGAGAGGTAAACATAGCCGACGTTGGCGGTGGTGCCGGAACCTTCGCTGCGGCTGCTGAAATTGAGATAAATGCTCAGCGTACGCGCTTCGTTGTCGAGTACGGTGATGGATGCGGTGCCGGGCAGCGATCCCGCCATGGCGGCGGTGATGGTGACGGACACATCGCCATCCACCAGCGAATCATTGACCGGCGTGAGGGTGAATGTCGCCGAGCTTTGGCCGGCTGGCACCGTGACGGTGGCCGGGACGGTAAGTTGAGCGGGATCGGCGGAAGTCAGTGCCAGCGTGAGCGGGGCAGTGGGGGCGGTTCCCAGCGTGACCGTGCCACCATTGACCAATGCGGCGGCACCCTCGCTGATGCTGGCAGGGAGGGTCACTGTCACCGTGGTGCTCTCATTGTCCTGGATGCTGACAGCGGCGGTGCCGGAGTCATAACTGGTCGTACTGGCCGTGATGATGGCAGGCTGGACGCCGTCCAGTTCCAGATCATCCACGAAGGTGATGGTGAAGGCGGCACTGGTTTGCCCGGCAGGAATGATGATACTTGCAGGCACGGTGGCCTCCGTGAGATCGCTGGAGGTGAGCGTCACCGCCAGATCGGATGTAGGCGCGGCATTCATCGTCACCGTGGCATTCTGTGAGCCGCCTTCAGTGCCGCCAGCGCCGGTGCTGATGGCCAGAGTGCCGAGGCTGTTGAGGGTGAAAGCGTTCGAATTGCCTGAGACGGATGGATTGGCCGCATGCACGGCCCGCAGGGTGGTAGTGGGGCCAGAGCCTTGCGCCGCGAGGCTGCCGGACCACTGGCCATTGACGAAGGTTGCTGCATTGGGCGTGACCGGCAGTACCCGTTGCTTGGAGAACCGCACATTGGGCACATTGGTGCTGGTGAAGCTAGTAGGCGTAGTGCCGGACCACGTCAGCGGATCGCCGTAGCCGCTGTCAGAGTAGTTGTAAAGTGTGCGGGAGCTGGCGGCGGTGCTCACCTTCACGCTGCCGGAACCGGTGTAACTGGTGTTGTTGAAACTGATGTCCACCATGAGGTTACTGGTGCCATCATAGTCAAACGGGGTGGACAATGGCAGCGTTAGCAGGCCGGTGGCGGAGACGGTCAAGTTACCCTGGTAAGCAGTGGTCCAGTTGGCGGACTCCCAGGTGTTGTTGCCAGTGCCGGTGTAATCGACCTTGGTGGTGTGTCTGAGACGCACGGTGAAATTGGTCATGCTCTGCCCAGGTATGGAGGACACATCGAGCGCCAGGCTTTGGATACGACCCGCCGCTCCCACCTCCGCCGGGGTGTAGATCGTCTGGGTGCGCGCATCATGATAGGACGTGTATAGGGGCCAGCTCCAGGTGCCGGTGCCGGAGCCACTGATGGTGTCCACATTGGGACCCTGCGCGGAGAGGCTGGCGCTGCCATTAAATGAGGTGACGGTATTTCCGCCCGCATCTTTGGCGGTGAGCGTGGCGGCGAATGGCACGTCGCGCATCTGCGGCGAGGGCACGGTGCTCCAGATGAAATTCTGCACCGGGGCCGCTACCGTGAGGCTCAAGGGGACGTCAATCTGCGGCGTGGTGGGATCATTCGAGGTGAAGCGCAGCGTGGCGGTGTAATTATTCCCGACCTGGAGCCTGCTGGTGTTGAAGGCGACCGGCAAAGTGAAGCCGCCGCTGGCGTTGATGCTGCCACTGGCGGGCGTCGCTACGGCCCAGGCGGGCGCGGCGGCCACCAGGTCGAGGAAGGTGTCAAAAATGGCCTGAGTTTGCGCGTTGTCCACATAACCACCGGAACTCGATGCATAGAGCAAATGATAGACGCGTGTGACACCGGCAAGACCGCTGAGGCGGTGGTAGTCGTTGTTGGTGTCCGTCGAGGCATCATGCGCGACGCTGCCATTGTCTCTCACAATGATGAGGTGGTTGACGCTTGGATTGCTGGAGTTGTAAACGCGCTTCACAAAGCCTTTGAAAACGCTGTCGAAGCGGTTCGCGGTCAGCACGGTGCTGTCGGTGTTGCCTGCTCCATCTGCACCGAGGTTACCCGTGATTTCAAAGTAACTCAGCCCGGCCACATCTGCGGCAAACACAAAGAGACCGGTGGCTTTGCGCGTGAAGTACTGCCCGCCGCCGCCGAGGTTGGCAGAGCTGGTGATGACGTTGTCAGCATAGTTCAGGTAAGTGCCTGCGGTGGTGATGTTGGTGCCGAGATAGTTGCCGCCGTCGTACATGTCGCCGCCGCCGTCGCTGATGTTGGTCCCGCTGATGCCGTCGGTGAAGTCATAGCGGTTGGGGACGAGGGCGGC
This sequence comes from Prosthecobacter sp., assembly GCA_041688535.1. Taxonomy (GTDB): domain Bacteria; phylum Verrucomicrobiota; class Verrucomicrobiia; order Verrucomicrobiales; family Verrucomicrobiaceae; genus Prosthecobacter. The sequence continues at coordinate 10,162 of JBDNIB010000082.1, read as the reverse complement.
GAGGATGGCAGCACCTGCGTTCAGACTGGTAAGCACGGTGGCGAGCGGCGGATCACTCAGCGGCGCGCCGTTGAGGAGCACCTGTTGCGACCAGTTTAGCGGTAGGTCGCCGGGATTGCTGAGCATCACCTGGCGCGGGTCTGCTTCTCCCTGCGGCAGGGTAAGAACCACGCTGGCGGGATTCACGGCTAGGCGCGGGCCGGCGAACACGGCGAAGCTGTTGCTGGCTCCCGTGGTGGCTCCAGTGCTGGCGTTGATGGTCACCGCCGGCACCGCAGCCGCGAAGGTCACCGCGCCAGTCCAGATGCCGCCGGTGAAAGCACCGGTGCTCAGCGGGGACATGCTGCCCGCTGATGCCACGAGTGTGGCAGTGCCGCTGATAGCCGCCGGTTGGTTGTCAATGGTCTGAGCGCGGACGGTGATGTTGAACGGAGCCAGGGCCGCCTGGGGTGAGTTGATGGCATCAATCGCTAGGTGATGCAGTTCATCGTCCTGCACCATGATGTCGCGCGTGCTGCCGGTGATGCCATTGGCGCTGGCAGTCAGGGTCACCAAGCGTTCACCATCTTGAAGGGCGTTGTCTATCGGAGTGGCATTGAATGACACGGCATTCTGTCCTGCTAGGATGGTGACGGTGGCAGGAACCGTGAGGGAGCCAGGCGTGGAACTGGTCAGAGACACGAGGATGTCCACCCCCGCCACTTGGGGTGCCGCCAAACCCACCGTGCCGACCAGCGGAGCGGCGGATTCTACCACTGTGGCGGGCAGGGTGATGACCAGCGGTTGGGCGGTATCGTTGTCGCTGAGCGTGACGTTGGCGTCCGCACTGGTGCTGCCGAGCGTCGCCGTCACCACGGTGGCTGCCGGCTCCAGCACCGCGTTGTTTTCGGGTTTTGCGAGGGTGAAGCCAGCCGTGGCGCTCCCGGCTGGCAGAGTGACACTGGCTGGCAGCGTCAGCCCAAAGGTGGGTGCCGCCGCCAGTGTCACGCTCAGGTCAAACAGACTGGCAGGACTGAGGTTGAGGGTGCCATTGATCGACGCGCCTTCGGCGAGTGTGCTCGGCAGGTCGATGCTGAAACTGGTCGGCAGATCATTGTCCAGCAGGGTCAGATTGGCCGCCGCCTGTCTGACTCCCGGGGCGGTGGCGAGGACTTGTGCTGCGAGCTGGGTGGTGAGGTAGGAGTCTTCGACTGCGGTGATGTCAAAAGACGCCGAGGTGGTGCTCCCGGCGGGAATGATGATGCTGGCGGGCAGGCTCAGGCTGGCGGGACGATTGGAGCTGAGGGTGATCACGGTGTCCTCCGTGCGGGCGGTGGCCATTTCCAGATGCGCGCTCACGGTGCCGCCTTCGGCCACGGTGGCGGGGACCACCCAGTTCAGGGCGTTCAACGGGCGGGCGCTGACGGAAACATCGTCGAACGCAAAGCCGTCTGTGGTCAGCGGATTGTCGTCGTAATGGTTGAAGCGGATTTTAAAGCCGGGCCCGTAGGAGAGGCCGTAAGTGGCTGCTGCGGCATCGAGATCAAGGGTGAACTCCTGGTAGCTGGAGGTGATCGCGCCATTTCGCAGCGGCTGCACCTCATACCAGGTGATGCCGTCGGCGCTGACGGCCACACCGTCGAAGTCGGCGCCGCCGGTGAATGGCACAGTCGGCGGGCCGTGGTCTTCGTCGCTGAATTCCTTGGCCCAGAACTTCAGCACCGCATCATTCATGCCGCTGAGGTTCAGGGTGAGCGTGGCCTCGTTGCGAGACAGGGCGATGGAGTGCACGTCCATCAGTATGTGATAGCCGCCGCGTGGAGCCTGGGCAGATGAAATGACCGTGCGGTGGTTGACGGTGCCGGTGATTTCCCACGCGGGACCGAAGACGCCGGTTTCGAAGCCGTCCTGAAACAAGGTGATGAACGGATCAGGCGGCACGAACGAATTCGCTGTCACGCGCACATCGTCAAAGGCGAAACCGTCCGTGCCGTAGGTGTAGTTGTCGTAATGATTGAGGCGGATTTTGAAGGCAGAGTTGAGCGTGAGGCCATAGGTCGCGGCAGCGGCGCTCAGGTTGACCTTGAACTGCTTGTAAGCGCTGCTGATGCCGTCTGCGGTGCGCAGTCCCTGCACTTCATACCAAGTCACGCCGTCGGCGCTGATTGCGACACCGTCGAAGTCGTCGCCGTTGAGGAACGGGGAGGTGGGCGGCCCGTTGTCCTCATCACTGCTTTCCTTCATCCAGAAACTGAACTCCACATCCGACTTGCCTGCCAGATTCACGCTGAGCGTGGCCTCATTGCGCGCATCGGACACGTCCGTGTTGGAGTCCATGACGAGGTGATAGCTGCCGGTGCGTGGCACATTGGCCGTAGTGACGATGGTGCGGTGAGTGCCGGTGCCAGTGATAGTCCACGCAGGGCCGAAACTGCCGCTCTCAAAGCCGTCTTCAAACAACAACTCCGGCTGCGCATAAGCCAGTAGTCCGGGTGCGGTGATGGCAAAGTTGGCGCTTTGTCCGCTCAGCGTGTCTGCGGAGGCCCGCAAATAAACGGTCGGCAGCGGGGCTGGTACGGTGAAGGTGGTCGCCGCTGAACCGTTCACCAGGGACAGGATTGCTGACGCCACCACCATGCCACCTGGAGAGGTCACCAGCTCCACCGTGACCACATCGTTGATTTCATTGACCAAGGCACCTGCTGCGTCGGCGGCGAACAAGGACACCGGGATGGCCGTGCCGGCTGACTGCGGCGATGCCACCGGGGCGAACACCAAGCTCACCGCCGGGCCGCCGGTGGTCACATTGAAGACATTGGAAAGACCGACAGCGCCGTCCGTGGTCGTCGCCGTGATGGTCACGTTCGCCGCTGCCGCACCGATGGCGACATTGCCGGTCCATACGCCGTTGGTGAAAGTGACCGGCGTGGCGGGCGTCACTGGCGGCGTGCCGGCGCCAGCTGCGGCAGTCAGAGTGGCCATGCCACTGAAACTGGTCAGCGTGGCGCCACTCTCGTCCTTGGCGGCGATGGTCACGCTAAACGGCACATTGCGCAGTTGTGCCTCCGGAATGCTGGAGATCTCCAAGTCGTAAGGATCGTTGTCCAGAACTTGAAACGACGCCGTGCCGTTGGTGAGGTCAGTGGCGGCGGCGGTCAGCGTCACCGTCTGGGCACCGTCTTGAATCACATCATCCACGGGAAATACTTGGAAATTGGTGGACGTCTGCCCGGCCGGGATGATGACGCTGGCGGTGACGGTGGCTTCGGTGAGATCGTCGGATTGCAGGTTCACCGTGGTGGGCACGGTACGCGTGCCGGAGAGGCTGACAGTGCCTACGCCCGGAGGTCCACCTTCGCTGAGCGTGCCTGGCGGTGTCACGGTCAGCAGGGTGGTTTCATTGTCCAAAACGTCAATGCTGCCCGTGCCGCTGGTCAAACCCAGGCCGCTGGCCGTGATGGTCACATTCTGCGTGCCGTCCAGCCGGGAGTCATTCACCGCAGACAAGGTAAAGGTCGTGGACAGCGCTCCGATGCCGAGGGTGGTCGAACTCGACACCGTGGCCTCAGCCGTGTTGCTGGAGCTCAAAAAAATGGTCGTTGATGACGAAGCGGTAATGACAGGCGTGACCGATACGGTGCCGGTCACGCTGCTGCTACCTTCCGTCACCGAGGGCGGCAGGCTGACGGCCAGCACCGGCACCTCATTGTCCAGCACCCGGCTGTGCGTGTAGCTGGTGGTGTAACCGGCGGCGGTGGCGGTCACGAAAACCGCCTTGCCGATGTCAGCAAACTGGTCGTTCGGGGCGCTTACGGTGGTGGTCGCCGTGGTCTGGCCAGCTAGCACGGTCACCGGTGAAACGATGGACAAGCGGGCGCTGGCGCTGGAGGTCAGCGTCACGATGACGTCGGAAACTGGTGCTGAGGGCAGTGTGATAGTGACGGGCAGCAGCAGCGTGCCTTCGTTGATCGTGCCGTGCAGTGAGACGCCGATGGAGGTCGTTGGATTGGCCTTCACGGCGATGTCGTCCAAGCCGATGCCATCGTTCGGGATCGCCTGATCGTCGTACTGGGAGAAGCGGATGCGGAAGGTGGAGTTGTAGTCCCAGCCCATGCGCTGGATGATCGGGTCCAGCACCACTCGGGTGGCACTGGCACCATAGGTGGATAAGAGCGCACGCAGATTGGTGGACACCTCCACCCAGGTAATGCCATCAGGGCTCATCGCCACACTGTCGGAATTGGAGGTGCTGCTGATCGTGCCGTACGGGCCGATGAAAGTCGGAGTGTTGCTCTCTTCAGCAAAACTTTTGGCAAACCACTCCAGCGACACATTTTTGCGGCCAGCCAGATTGATCGTGGCTGTCGGGGCATTGCGCGCAAAGGTGCCGGTGGCGGTGCTCGTCGTGTCCATCGTCAGGTGATAGAAGCCCGTTTTGGGCAAGTTCGCGGCGGTCACCTGGGTGCGTGCCGTGCCACCGCTGCCGCCTGCCGTGCTCCAGGACGCGCCGAGCACCCCGGTTTCGAAGCCATCAGAGAATACCACGGCCGTGCCGGTCGTCACCGGTAGGCTGGAGGTGATCGCCACCCTGTTGCTAAAGCCGGACACGCCTGAGGGTGCCACCGCCCGCAGCCAAAGGGTGCCGTTGGTGCTGATCGGGGCGAAGGCCTGCCCGTTCCAGACGCCGCTGGCAAACGTGACCGGAGAGGCGGGTATAGGCCCGTAGGAGCGTGCCAGATACCAGCTCACTGTCGGCAGCTCGTTGGAGATGACGGGCGTTGGCCCCGTGGCTCCAGTCCAGGTCAGCGGGTCGCCATGCGTGCTGTTGCTGGTGCCGGAGAGTACCCGGTTTTGTGCGGATGCCACATAACGGTGCTGTCCGGCGGTGGAGGCGCTGGTGTTGTCGAAGCTCACATCCACCATCAGGTTCTGTGTGCCGTTGTAAAAGAAAGGCTGTAGTGTGTTGAAGAAGAAAGTGGAGCCAGCCAAGGCCGAGGCGAACACGCTCACTGTCGTGAACCCGCCTTCCTCCCAGGTGGCACCGTCAAAACTGGTCTTGTCCGTGTGCTTGAGGCGGAGGGTGTAGTTGGTCATGGTCTGCCCACCGGCGGCAAACAGGCTGAAGCTCAGTCCGCCGAGCCATTTGGCCGCGCCCAGCTCTGTGGCGGTGTAGATCATCTGCATGCGCGAATCGTGCGCGGCAGTGTTGTGCAGCTTGGTCGTATAGGTGGACGAACTGGTGGAGCCGACGGTCTTGTCAAACACGGCCATGAACACTTCCACGGCGGTCGGGTCAGTGTAGCCAGCAACCGTCGCGCCGGCGTCATCTTTCGCCGTTGCGGTGGCGTTGAAGAGTGTGTCCAGCGGGGAGCTGGCTGGCAGCCCGGACCACAAGAAAGTCGCATGCGTCACCGGCACCACGTCAAACGCATTGCTGGTGACTGACTTCCCGCCGCCGTCGGTGGCAGTCAGGGTCATGGCCGTGGCGGTGGCACTGACCGTCACATTGGTGTTGGCGCTGCCGTTGCTGAAATCACTGGTGATCGCAGGAGTGAACGGCACTGGTCCGCCGGACGAGCTGGAGGTCAGACTGATCGCCCCAGCATGGTTCGTGATGATGGCGTTGTTGATGTCCTCGGCCACAAGGCTGACCGCAAAGGGCGTATTGCGTTTATGCGGGGAGGCGATGGCCGCGAGGGTGTAATGGTCCACCTCGTTGTCCGCCACGGCCACATCGCGGGTCGCATTGGGGTATCCAGGCGCGGCGGCCGTGATCGTGGTGATTTGAACGCCGTCTGCCACGGTGTCATTGACGATGGTGGCGCTGAAATTCGCGCTGAGCTGGCCGGTGGGAATCGTGACGGTCGTCGGCACGGTCAGTTCGGCGGTGTTGCTGGAACTGAGATTCAGCACCAGGTCGGTGGCCTGCACCGTGTTCACCGTGGCCGTGTAGGATTGCGGCCCATCGCCTTCGCTGGCGCTCGCGGGTCCGGTGAGCAGGATCAGCGTGGCGTCATCGTCATTGACCGTCACCGTTGCCTGGCCGCTGGTCCACCCGCTGACGCTGGCAGTCAGCAGCACGATTTTAGGCCCTTCGGCGAAGGCATTGTCAGGCGCGCTGAAGTTGAAATTCACCGGCCCGGTGCTGCCGCTTGGAATGATCACACTGGCAGGCACCACAATCGCCGGGTTGGCGGATTGTAACGTCACGACCACGTCCTGGGTCGGCGTGGCATCCACGCCCACACTGCCGGTGTTGGTCAGGTTTCCTTCGGTCACACTGGCAGGTGCCGTAAACGTCAGCACGCCCGCTTCGTCATCCGTGACTGCCAGAACGTGCTGCCCGCTGCTGATTCCCGGTGCTGAGGCAGTGATGCTGGTGGTCTGCGTGCCGTCCAGATTGATGTCATTCACCGGGGTGATGGTGAACGGTGCCGTAAGCTCACCTGCGGGCAGCGTCACCGTCGGAGTGACCGTGGCCGCCGCCGGATTGCTGGAGGTCAAAGTGACCGTCACAGGTCCAGGCTGGGATTGGTTGATGTTCACCGTGCCGGTCAATGCTGCCGCTCCCTCAGAAACCGAGGCAGGGGCGGTTAGGGTGAATTGCGCGGTGGATTCCCCCAGCAGTTCCACATCATCAATGTTCCAGCCCGCGTAGGCGCCAGGAGATGAAATCGTCCGGTAGCTCCAACGCGCATACACCGTGCCTTGCTGGTCTGCGATGGTGGAGATGTCGTACTCCATCTGCGTCCATGCATTGTCGGTGCTGGCCGCGCCGGGATTCACAAACACCTCACGCCAGTTCGTGCCGTCATTGGAAACCTCCACCGTCACCCGCGTGTTGGCCAGCGCGTTGGTGTTCAGCCAGCGCTGGAAGCGCAGGCGTGTTTGCTTCCGGGCGGACAGGTCCACCGGCCCCATGGTCAGATAATGCGGCCCGGCAATGCTCGTGCTGTGATTGCCGCCCAGATTCACCCCAAAGACGTTGGCCCCAGTCGCTCCTGCTGCCGGATCAGCATTGCCGCTGCCGCCCGCTCCGCTGCCACCGCCGCCAGTGGGCGTGCCGAAGGCCCATTCTCCCGTCGTTGTCCAGCCGTCGTTCGTGTCCAGATTGTAGGCGTAGGCCACCGGCGGCGTGACATAGAGCCGCACGCCGACAGGTTGATTGAAGCTGCTGGTGGTGTTGGCAAATACAAGATTGGTGCTCTGAAAGCCGGGTGGCATCAGGCCTGCCTGCGTCGTCACCGTCACCACCACATTCGCCCCGGCTCCCAGTGTGCCGCTGGCCGGACTCACACTTAGCCATGGGGCGTTCGGATTTGCCGTCCAGTTCAGCGCGGTGCCGCCGTCGTTGCTCAAGGTGAGCGTTTTCGTTGCCGGTGTGAACGGCCCGCCGACGTTCCCGGTGATGTTCCAGCCGCTGCGGTCGTTGATCTCCAGGCTGTCTGGCACCAGATACGACTCCAGCACGCCCGTGGTCGTCGTGCTTGCTGGTGCCGTTGCCCCTTGGCCCATGCCTCGCTTGGCAAACGCCGTCCACACTTCGCCGAGATCCGCCGGATAATTCACCAGCGTGGCCTGGATGATGCCGTCGCGGGACTGGATGAAGTTGGGATTCGCCGGCCCCAGTTTCATTCCTTCCGCCACCAGAAACATCGCCCGCTCATTCCCGCTGGCGAAGCCGTGCTTCAAGATCAGATTCGCCCGTAGATCCCACAGGGTCACGCTCCACACCGTGCCTTGGTAATGCACCTGCGTCGCGTCCTGGGTGGCCGCATACGTCGGATTGCGCGGCACACTCGTGTGCCAGTCCACCTGTGTGGGGTCGATGTCCTTCAGGGTGTGCGGATTCTTCAGCATGTCCGTGCTGTAACTGTACCGCCGCGCCCCGTAGAAGTAGTTCTCCGACAGCCAGCCGCTGGTCAAATAGCGCGACCAGCCTGCTCGCGCCCAGTTACCGTGCGGATTGTCCCCCGCCTGCGCGGTGAGTGCCAGACCGAAGAAGTCGGACCAGCCCTCCCCCATGCCTCTTGTGCTGAGTGCCGAAATCGTCAGTGACGAGCCGCCTACCAGGCGGTTGCTCAAGCCATGGCAATACTCGTGCAGCACGACCTCTGCCTCGAACGAGCCGTCCCGGTCTGGTGTCGGGTTGGTCCAGTTGAACATCTGCATCCGTCCGCGGCCGCCATCCACCGGAGTGGAGAAGTTCGCGTTGTTCGTACCCGATCCGTCCTGTGCCTCCGCGTTCACCGGATCGTTGCCAGCACCGCCTTTGCCGAAGTTGTCCGTTTGGAAATTCCCCGCCGCCTCGGTGAAGCCCAGGTCATAGAGCCGGTCATGCGCGAAGTTTGTCCAGTAAAACAACTGCGTCACCGAGGCGTCCTTGAACATCGTCGGCTCCTGCGTCAGATCCATGGGGGAAATCAAACACCCGCGTCGGTGAGCCGGTCGTGCGCGGCAGATCGGCGATGTTATTGTTGTCCGTGTCCGTGTACGCGTCGGCGTTGTTGCCGCTGGTGATGTTGCCGCCGTCATTGATCCAGCCATTCGGCGACGCCGTTGTGTTAAGGCCGGGCGTGATCACTAAAACCCGCTCCACCGTCGCCGGCTGGAGGCTGGAGGGCTTTTCATGACCAGGCGAAAACGGCGTCGGGCTCTCCGTGGTGTAAACGCGATAGCTGGCATCGCTGATGTAAGCGGTCAGCGACTGGCGCACCAGAACACCGCCCGTTTTCACATCCACCAGCACGCGGTACATCTCAGCCCGGCTGCGGCTCGTCAGCGTCACATCCCAGGCCAGATTGACAGTGGTTTCATTCATCGGCACCCAGGTCAGTCGTGCGTCCGCGTCCGTCAGCATGGCTGCGCGGAAGGCCTGCCTGCGGTCCGGCTGCGGCGCCGCTGGTCCCATCGGTCGCACCGACTCCGCCGTCAGCTTTTCACCCACGTTTTGGCCTGCCAGCGCCACGGCCTGCTCCACCTTCACCGGCGGGTCTGCCAGCAGGCCCGCCCGCGTGGTCAACTCGTTTGCCGCCTCCGGTTTCGCCATGAACTGGCTGCCCACGTTGATCAGTGCCGCATCTGCGGTCAGATTTGCCTGCAGCACTGCTTCAAACACATCAATGCCGTCCATCTGCTGCTGCCACACCACTTTGCGGGTGCCGTTCCGGTTAATGGTGTAGTCCGTCACCCGGCGTGCCTCATCCAAGCTCGCCGCCCCATGCCCGAAGACCTCGCGATGCGCCTCAATAAACTCCCGAACCGGCGCGTCGGCATCCTTCGCCGCCAGTTCTTTCTGCGGCCCCGTAAGCAGCCGCGTGTTGGCCCCCATCCACCGTGCGGACTTCGTCACCGGGTCAAAGTCCACGCTGATTCCTGCAATTTCCTGCTTCAAGCGGGCCAGCGCCTCAATCCGCTTCATCGGGAGCAGTGCTTCTCCGCTGCCTGCCTGCGTCAGCCGCAGGTCCAGGTTCGGCAGTGTTTCTTGGCCCGCTTGATCTTCCTTCGGCTTCTGCACCGTTGGCATCGTGTCACTCCTGACCACCTTGACGCTGGGCCGCTCCTGGCGTTCGGCAGCTGTCGGCTTCCGTTCATCCCTCAGGCAAAAAAGGCAGGTAACGCCTAGTAGCACGAGGCTGACCAACAAAGGAATCGAAGGCCGTGTGATCAGACTGCGCATAGGGAATTAAAATGTATTTCCCCATACTCATAGCCATTTGGTTTAAAATAAACAAGCCGCTCCCATGGTTCCTCGAAAATAAAGCCAAGATCAAACCCCGGCTTCATTCCCGGCAAAAGCGCATCGCCCGCTTGTCTGTCAGTCCTTCTGCGTCATCATGCCTTCATGCCTTATTCCCAGCTCGATAACGACGCTCTTTCCCTTTTTGGTCTTGAGGTGCCCCTCTCGCGCATTGATCGCGCGCTCAAAGAACTGTGGGAGCAGGATGACGCGAAGACCCGCGCCTCGCTCATCAATTTCGCCATCTACACCGAGGACAGCGCCGTCCTCGCCAGCGACAACGCCTTGCTGGAGCACATCACCGCCGAGCATGCCTGCCGCGCCTTGCTCATCTTATGCCTGCCGGATGTAGAGCCGCCGCGTGCCCGCTCCTGGATTCAGGCGCTTTGCCGCCCCTACCACGGCCGTCAGGCGGTGTGCAGCGAGCAGATCACCTTCGTGCTC
>JBDNIB010000700.1:0-6862 GCA_041688535.1 Prosthecobacter sp. | reverse complement strand
TCACACAAGGCGATGGCTTTACTTGGATTCATCCCGAGGTCACCGGCGATAAACTGACGATTTTCGGCCAATACACGACGGTGGGCATCGAATCGCTGCTCTGTCTGCGCGAAGCCTGTGAGGACACCGGTATGACGGCGGGTGATCTTGACGATATTTTTCGCAAGAATGCGCTGCGGCTGATCAAACCGGCTGCGGTAGAGAGCACCGGTCCGAAACTTTGGGAGGAAGCCAAAACGAAAATTTCCTGTGGCACGGGCTTACTGTCGAAACGGGCGCATCTGTTCGATCCGCAGTCGTGGCCGTCGTATTTCTCACGGGCGAAAGGTGCTGATATCTGGGATCTCGATGGCCGACGCTACACCGACTTCACGGGCGGAGTTGGGGCCATCCTGCTCGGTCATGCCGATGACGAAGTAAACGCGGCGGTGAAACGACGCGTGAATCTCGGCAGCTATGCCACGCTCGCTTCGCCGGATGAAGTCAAACTGGCCGATGTGCTACTCGATCTGCATCCGTGGGCGGGCAAGGTGCGCTACGCACGCGGCGGTGGCGAGGCGCTCAGCCTCGCGGTGCGCATCGCCCGTGCGGCCACGGGGAATAGCGGCGTCGCCTTCTGCGGCTATCATGGCTGGAGCGACTGGTATCTGGCGGCGAATCTCAGCGATGATGCGGCGCTCGACGGCCATCTGCTGCCCGGCCTGCAACCACTCGGCGTGCCGCGTGAACTCGCGGGCACGGCGGTGCCGTTTCGCTACAACGACATCGAGTCCTTCCGTGCAGCACTGCAAAAGCTCGGCGGCAAGCTCGCCGCTGTGGTGATGGAGCCGATGCGTAGCGAGTTTCCGCGTGATGGTTTCATGCAGCAGGTGATTGATGCGTGCCATGCCGCCGGAGCGGTGTTTGTACTCGATGAAGTGACCAGCGGCTGGCGCTTCGGATTTCCCGGCGCGGCACCGGTGCTCGGCATCGAACCGGACATCGCCGTGTATGCGAAGGCGATGTCGAATGGTTATCCCGCTGGTGCCATCGTGGGCAAAGATGCGGTCATGGATGCCGCGAACAACAGCTTCATCTCCAGTAGTTACTGGACCGATGGCGTGGGCACGGCGGCTTCGCTGGCCTGCATCACCAAAATGCAGCGCGAGGGCGTGCAGCAGCATGTTTGGAGCCTTGGTGAACGCTTGCAGACAGGTTTGCGTGAAGTCGCGGCGCGGCACCCGACACTAGAGCTCAAGATTGGCAGCATGCCGTGCGCTCCATCCCTCGCATTCGCCAATCCCGCTGCGAAGCCGCTCATGATTCGTCACATGCTTCAGCGCGGCTATTTGATGTCCAGCCAGCTCTATGTCTCGTGGCTGCACACGGATGCAAAGGTGGCCTCGATGTTAGCCGCGCTGGATGAATCGCTCACCATTGTTTCCCAAACACCGCTTGAAGATGCACCGGGGCCGCAACAAGGCTTCGCACGACTCGTTTGAATACCACCATGATCATTGACTGTCACAACCACGTCGGCTCCGACCTACTGTTTTATCTCCACGGCGATTTCCCCTATGCCCAGCATCTTGTTGCCATGCACGACGAGGGACGGGCGCTTGGCATTGATCGCTGGATCGTGTTTCCTTTTGTAAGTCATCTAGCGCTGGATGTGACGGCGTTCATGGACAACGAGATCAAGGACGAGAAGGGGCGTCTGCATGATGTGCCGTATGCGTTCGAAAACCGGCGGCTGATGAAGGAGGCGTATGAGTTGTTTCCAGCGGAGGGGAAACGCATGCTGCCCTTTGTGATGGGCGACCCCATGCGCAACGTGCCTGCCCAAGAAAAGGCATTGCGCAAGCTGCGGCAGGAATATCGCTTCTATGGCATCAAGATGCAGACGATGATCCTCCAGGCGGACATCAAGCATCTGCGAGATCGCGGCAAGGTTTTTGTCGAATTGGCGGCCGAGTGGGACATCCCGTTCATTCTGCATTCCAGCGTAGCTAAAAGTGATCTGTGGGCGCAGGCGAGCGACATTCTTGACGTCGCTGAGGAAAATCAGCAGGTGCGCTTCTGCCTGGCGCATTCCTGCCGTTATGACAAGGAGTGCCTCGACCGCGTGCAGGCGCTGCCGAACACTTGGTTCGACTGCTCCGCGCATTGCATTCACTGCGAGGGCGCGGTGAAGGATTTGCCCTACATCGCCCCAAAAGCGCGGCGGTTTGACTCCGATTACACCAATCCCGCCCGCGTGATCGCGGATCTGGCAGCCGCGTATCCGCAGAAGTTCCTGTGGGGCAGCGATTCACCGTTTTACAGCTATGCGGGGGAGATCAATCACGAGGTCGTGCGCCTGATCAGCACCTACAAGGCCGAGGTGGCGGCGCTGACGGCCGGCGGCACCGAAATGGTGGACCGCGTTGCGAACAGGAACACCCGCGACTATCTGAAGCTCCATGATGAAAGCATTCTCGCTTGAAGGACATGCCGCGCTGATCACCGGCTCATCGCAAGGCATCGGACTGGCGCTGGGGCAAGCACTGCATGAAGCGGGCGCAGGTGTGGTGTGTCATGGACTGTCGGAGCGACCTGTCGAGTTTCCTGAATGGGCCGGATACGTCTCATGTGACCTGTGTGATCCATCTGCGCCGGAGACACTGGTGAACCATGCGTTCAAGCTGAAACCCGGTCTCGACACGCTGGTCTGCAACGCGGGCAGTTTCTTCGATGTGCATCCGCTGGACATGACTCGCGAGCGCTGGGACAAGACGATGCAGCTCAACGTGGCGTCCGCCTTTTTCACGGCGCAGGCCTTTGCGAAGCGGTTGGTGGCTGAAAAGCGCGGTGGCAGCATCGTGATCACGTCTTCGACGAATGGGTTTCAAGCCGAAGCTGAATCATGTGCGTATGATGCCAGCAAGGGAGCACTGGTGATGCTGACGAAGTCGCTCGCGGTATCGCTGGCAGATTACGGCATTCGGGTGAACGGCATCGCCCCCGGATTGATCAAGACGCCGCTGACGGCGACGTGGATGGAGTCGCGTGATCGCAGCGTGCTGGAGCACTATGAGAAGAAAATTCTGCTGCGGCGGGTCGGTGCGCCGGAGGATGTGGCCGGAGCGGCGGTGTTTCTGTGCTCCGAGGCGGCGAGCTACATCACGGGCGAGATCATCGTCATTGATGGCGGTCTGACGACGGGCCAGATCGGGCGGCGGTGAGTTTTGCCGCGATGGCTCAAGCCTGGCGTTCGATCCAGCGATAGGCCGTCAGCGAGTTCTTCCAGAAGTACTTTTCGCAGGCGTCGCCGCCTTTGGCGCGGAAGTAGTCGTCCACGATCTTGAAGACGACATCATACGGTGCGCCTCGGTCGGAGACGGGCCAGTTGCTGCCGTAGATGAGGCGGTCGGGACCGAAGGTTTCCCAGAGATGGTCGAGAATGGGCAGGTAATAAGCGGTGTCGCGAGGTGCTTGGCCTTCGGGGCATTTCACCTGCTCGGCGAGGGCGGAGACTTTCATGAAGACATTCGGCTGTTTCGCGACAGCACGGATGTTGTCCTGCCACTCGGGTTTCAACGACTGCGGGTCGCCCGAAGCGCCGAGGTGATTGATGACGATCCGCAGATCAGGAATCTCGGCAGCAAGCTTCGCGGCGTACGGCAGATAGGCGGATGAGCCGTTCAAATCGAGTTCGAGGCCGTGTTCGGCGAGGAGTCTGGCTCCGCCGAGCACGCTGTCGCGTTTCGTTTCATCCTGCAAAAACGCGCCGCTCCAGCGAATGCCACGGAAGATGGGATTGGCGGCAAAGCGCCGCAAATTCGCGGCGAATTCAGCGCCTGGATCGAGATGACCGACGAAACCGACGATGGATTTTTCCTTGGCGGCGATATCGAGAATCCACTGGTTGTCCTCCACCAGCAGGCTGGCTTCGACGACGACGGTTTCTTGGATCCCATGAGGTGCCGCCACAGCGAGCCAGTCGGCAGGCAGGACGGTGCGGTGCAGTTTGGTGCCTGCCTTCGGCCACGGCACGCCGCCGGGACGCGTGGGATCGTAGAAGTGCGTGTGGGTGTCGATGATGCGCGTGGCAGGCGGTGCGGCCTGAACGGATTCGTGCATCGCAGCGGCTGCGGCGGTGGTCTGGAGGAAGCGGCGGCGGTTCATGGGAGGCAAACGTCAAACGATGTCGATATGCTGCGGCAAAATGTCGAGGGCGAGTGCCAGCGCCTTCTTTGTGCGGGCGTGAACGCGGAGTAGGACATCACCGGTCTGCACCTGCGTGCCAGTTTTGGCGATTTGATCGCAGCCGACGGCGAAATCGACGGGATCGGCGGCGTTGGAGCGGCCAGCCCCGAGTTCGAGCACGACGTGGCCGATGCCGCCTGCGTCCATGCGTTGCAGCACGCCGTCGGCAGGGGCTTTAAGTTCGCCGATGAAGGGGGCGCGATGCTCGGTGGTGATTTTTTCCAGCGCATCGACGTTGCCGCCTTGCAGGGCGACCATCTGCTGAAATTTGCGCCAAGCATCGCCGCGATGGAGCATCTTTTGCAGATCCACGCGTGGTGAAATGGCAACGGCGGAGGCGAGATCAAGCACGATATCCTCCAAATCCTGCGGGCCTTCGCCTTTGAGGCAGCGCACGCATTCGGCGACTTCGAGCGCATTGCCGGCGGCTTCACCGGTGGGTTCGTTCATCGCGCTCAATCGCACGCTGGAGCGCACACCGAGCGCATTGCCGACGCGGACCATGGTTTGCGCGAGCGCATGCGCCTGCTCTTCCGTTTTCATGAAGGCGCCGGAGCCGAATTTCACATCGAGCACGAGCCGGTTGAGGCCTTCGGCGAGCTTTTTACTCATGATGCTGGCGGTGATGAGCGGGATGCTGGGCACCGTGCCGGTGACATCACGCAAGGCGTAAAGTTTTTTGTCGGCAGGGCAGATGCCAGCCGTCTGGCCGACCATGACGCAACCGACTTGGTCAATGACCTGGTGGATTTCGACCTCGCTGAGCTGGGTGCGGAAACCGGGGATGCTTTCGAGCTTGTCGAGCGTGCCGCCGGTGATGCCGAGGCTGCGGCCGGAGATCATCGGCACCCACACGCCGTCACAGGCGAGCAGCGGGGCGAGGATGAGCGAGGTTTTGTCGCCGATACCACCAGTGCTGTGTTTATCGACACGCATGGGATCGTCATCGTTCCAGGCCAGCATCGAGCCGCTGTGCAGCATCGCGTCGGTGAGCGCGGCGGTTTCCTCTGACGTCATGTCGCGGAAGAAGATGGCCATGGCGAGGGCACTCATCTGGTATTCCGGCATGTCGCCGCGCGTAAAGGCACGGATGATCGCATGGATCTCCTCGGAGGTGAGCACGCCGCCGTCGCGTTTGCGCTCGATGAGGGACGGAATGTGCATGGCACATGCTAGATTCGGCCATGCACCTCTGGCAACAGTGAACCTGCTGCCTGCGTATTAATCCTGCCTCCAACCATGCGTTATCTTTTCGTTCTCCTCAGCTTCAGCCCAGCTCTCGCAGCGGGGGCGATTGATTTCTCACGCGACATCCAGCCGATCCTCAGTGAGAACTGCTATTTCTGCCACGGCCCAGACGTGAACGAGCGCAAGGCCGACCTGCGGCTGGATGTGGAAAAAGAGGCGAAGGCAGTGAAGGACGGCGTGGCGACAATTTTGCCGGGCAAAAGCCACGCAAGTTCGCTGATCGAACGCATTTTCAGCACGGACCCCGATGACGTGATGCCGACGCCGAAGAGCAATCGCAAGCTCACGGATGCGCAGAAGCGGCTTTTGAAGCAGTGGATTGATGAAGGCGCGCAGGGGGGCCAGCACTGGGCGTTTGAGCGGATTGAGCGGCCGCAGGTGCCGACGAATGGCGCAAAGAATCCGATTGATGCTTTTGTGAAAGCGAAACTGGCGGAGCAGGGGATGCAACCCGCGCCGCAGGCTGCTGCGGTGACGCTGCGGCGGCGTGTTGCACTCGATTTGACGGGATTGCCGCCAGCGCCGGAGCAATTGAAGGAGAATTATGCGCAGGCGGTCGAGCGGTTGCTGAGTTCACCGCAGTTTGGCGAGCGCTGGGCCTGGGACTGGCTGGATGCGGCGCGGTATGCGGACACGAACGGCTATCAGGGCGATCCTGAGCGAACCATGTGGCCATGGCGTGACTGGGTGGTGCGGGCGATCAATGACAACATGCCCTACGACCAGTTCACGGTCTGGCAGCTTGCTGGTGATCTGTTGCCCAACGCGACGCAGGAACAGAAACTGGCGTCGGGGTTCAACCGCAATCACATGATCAACGGCGAGGGCGGCCGCATCGCCGAGGAGACGCGGGTGGAGAATGTGATGGACCGCGTGGAGGCCACCAGCACGGTCTGGTTGGGCCTCACCATGAGCTGCACGAAGTGCCATGATCACAAGTTCGACCCGCTAACGATGCGGGATTATTTCGCGCTCTACGATGTGTTCAATCAGACCAGCGAGGACGGCAAAGGCCGCAGCGGGCAGGCCGCGCCCGCGATGGACATTTCCACGCCTGCCGAGCTGGAGCGCGTGAAGACCGCCACGCAGAAGGTGAATGCCACTGCGCAGGAAGTGGCGACGTTTGAGCTGAAAAAGTTCCCCCGCGCCGAAGGCAAACCGCTAACGGAATCGGCTGCGACCAATCTGCCGGGCAATCTCCCGAACTACATCGCGAAAACCGAGCCGAAGAACCGCAGTGTGGATGCGCTGCTGGAAGCGGTGAACTATTTCAAGGAGAAGGACGCTGCGTATTCGAAAGTACTGCAAAAACTGCTCGCCGCTGTGCGCGAAAAAGTGTCCGCGAGTAACAACGTCACCAAGGTGATGGTGATGGACACGCTGCCGC
>JBDNIB010000699.1:0-2419 GCA_041688535.1 Prosthecobacter sp. | reverse complement strand
ATTAACCATAAAATACTCTGTCGTCAGCCGCTGCGGGTGACGACGCAAACCATCTACCGCCACTTTGATCATGCCGCTCGCCCTTCAATCGCGCGTTCTCAAAGCTGCCGCTCTCGTCGGCAGCGGACTGGCTACCTTTACCCGGACACGCCGTGCCAAAGAGGCCACCATCCTGACGTTTCATGGCCTATGCGAGGATGCAGGAGATCCGGGCATCCTCGACTGGTCCCTACATCTGCCCGTCGAGGTGTTTCGCCGCATTTGTTCGCTGCTGGCAGCCGATTACCGCGTGGTGTCGATGGCGGACCTCATTGCGGCGCGTACCAAGGGCATCCGCCTGCCTGAAAACGCCGTCGTGATCACCTTCGACGACGGTTATGCCTCGAACTATGAGCTGGCCTGGCCGATCCTGAAACAATACGACCTGCATGCCGCGGTGTTCGTCACCACGGGGTTTCTGGACGGTGATGACATGCTCTGGTTCCAGCGCGTCGATCTCGCACTTGGCCGCACCCGGAAGGAGCTGCTCGACTGGAAGATCAACGGCAAAAAACTGCGCCTCTACCTTGGCACCCGTGAGCTGCGCCAGCAGTCGCTCGTGCGCCTGATGCCGGAGCTCAAGGAGCTGCTGGACACGGACCTGCTGGGTGAGGTGGACCGCCTGGAGCAGGCGTTGGCGGTGGACACGCCCGAGCTTAGAGATCTGCCGCAGCCCATGCGTCCCATGGATTGGGAAATGGCCTGTGACATGTCCCTCAGCGGTCATGTGGACATCGGCGGGCATTCGCACACGCACCCCATTCTCTCACGCTGCGACTCGCTGGCGGCGCGCGCGGAGATTTCCACCTGCCGCGACCGCATCCGTGCTGAAATCGGCGATCTGCCAGCCGCCTTCGCCTACCCGAACGGGGGCGCGGATGATTACACGCGCGAAACACTGCTGCTGGTGCGGGAGGCGGGTTTCAAGGCCGCCTGCACCACGATCAACGCACGCATTGATGACAACACCTCCTTGTTCCAACTGCCACGCTACGGCTCCCGGAATCGGTGTGGGAGGCGGAGGCCACGGTGTCGGGAGCCTTTGAAACCCTCAAGGACTGGAGGCAAAGCTGCCTGAAGGCGATGTCGATGATTTGATATGAAAACGATCACGCTCAGCGCGACTGCCGCATCCACGCTGCCATCCCGGCAGCGCGTGCATGCGCTCGTGCCGGCGCGATCGCTGCACACCAAGGCGCGGGACCAGCGGCCCACCGTGTTGCACTTCACCTACAGCATTGGCGGCGGCGGGGCCGAGTCGATGCTCATGAATCTGGTCGAGGCGCTCGACCCTGCCGAGTTCCGCAGCGTCGTGGTCGCCGTCAATGCGCGGCCCTGGCCGCATCACGCCCGCCGTCTGCGTGAGGCTGGTGCCGTGCTGCATGATCTGGAAGGCACCGCCTTTCTGCACTGCGGAACGCTGGTCAAACTGCGTGCCATCCTGCATGCGGAGCGCCCGGACATCGTGCAAACCTGGCTGCATCACGCCGACCTCGTCGGTGGCTGGCTCGCGCGGCTGGCGGGGGTGCGCAAGTTCGTGTGGAGCATCCACTGCCGTGAAATCCACCGCAATCCCGGTGAAGGCGCTGGCAAGACCGCGCTGTTTCGCCGGGCGCTGGGCTTGAGCGCGAAATTCATCCCCACACGCGTCCTGTCGTGCTCCGCCGCCGCCATCGAAGATCACGCCGCGCTCGGCTACCCGCGTGCCAAGATGCAGTGGATTCCCAACGGTATCGACGCGGAGCGTTTCGTGCCTGACATGGACGCCGCACTCGACACCCGGGCTGAGTTGGGCCTGCCGCCCGCAGCACCCGTCGTCGGCTACGTCGGCCGCTTTCACGAGATGAAGGATCTGCCCACCTTCCTGCGTGCTGCAGCCCTGCTACAGGCCCGTATGCCCACGGCGCACTTCGTGTTCTGCGGCGGCGTTGAGGTGGAGTTCAATGCGGCGGAGCGTGAGTCATTCGCGCAGTTGCCGCAGCGCGATCAGGTGCGGTTTGTGCCGTTTCGTGCGGACCCCTGGCGGCTGTATCCGGCGCTGAATGTGTTTTCCCTCTCCTCCCGCACGGAGGCCTGCCCGATGACGGTCATGGAGGCGATGTCCTGCGGCGTACCCTGTGTTACGACCGATGTGGGCGACTGCGCCCGCCTGCTCGAAGGCATCGGTAGCGTGGTGCCGCCGCATAATCCCCTGGCGCTGGCGAACGCTTGGGAGCAGACGCTCGGTCTCAGCGCTCCGGCACGCACCGAGATCGCCCGGCAGTCACGTCACCGCGTGCATGATCGTTTCACCATCGCCCAGGCTGCGCAGCAATATGCGGACGCCTACGCGCAACTTCTGGAGGTGCGGCCATGAAAACAGCGCTGCTGCTCATCTTTT
>JBDNIB010000698.1:0-2430 GCA_041688535.1 Prosthecobacter sp. | reverse complement strand
CACATGCAGGCGTCCCGCCTCGCCGTCTCGGCAGCGTTTTTACACTGCATTCCGAATTTTCAAACTGATCCGCAGCTGCCGTCCTATCTGCATGACGTGACGGTCTATCACGCCATGCCGCATGGTTTGTGCGATCCGCTGCGGCAGAAACTCATGGCCGGGGCCTATGTCGATACGACCAGTGTCCACGCGCACAAACGTGAATCGCTGGCCGCGCATGAAAGCCAGAAGCACTGGCTCGATGTCAGCCAGGGCATGGACTCCTATCTCATCAGCATGGATGAATCCGCACAGGCGGTGGGCAGATTGTCCGGCCAGTTCGAGTATGCCGAAGGCTGGCGCAGGCACTTGCACCTGGGATTCAGCGCGAAAGACATTGATCCACTGAAGGATGCGCTCGGCGATCTTTGCCTGATCAACGAAGCATACGAGAAAGCCAGAGCAACCCCGGCTTGAACTGTGGGCCGGGAGCGGCGAAATCAGTCCCTACATGCCCGCCCCGCTCACCTACCTGCTCGTTGATGGCCACAGCGTCATCCACGCTTGGCCGGAGCTGCTGCGTGAGCACCGGGCCGCCTCCAGACGCCATCTGGCCCGCACGGAAATGCTCAAACGCCTGCGCAACCTCCAGGACATGAGCGGCATGCAGATCGTGGTGGTGTTCGACGGTGCCAAACAGGGGACGAATGAGGAGCGCGAACCCGAGGGCCTACAAATCATCTACGCCGATCCTGGCACGACGGCGGACACCATCATTGAGCGCCTCGTCGCCCGCTACGCCGCCGAGCGGCCCATGCGTGTCGTCTCCGCCGATGGCATGGTGCGTGAAACGATTCTGTCACTTGGTGCCGAATGGATCAGTCCCACGATGCTGCGCGGCCAGTGTGACAGCGCTGAATCCACCATGCGCGCCCGCCTTGCCTGAATGCAATTCACGTTTACCATCCGCCTATGAGCCTGTTCAAATTTCTTCTGTTCCTCGCACTCAGCCTTTCGTCCGCACTGGCTCAAGCGCCAGCCACCGGCCGCCCCGCCATCTCTGATGAGGTAAAAAAGATTCTCATGGAAGCACGCGAGATGCGCATCCAGCACCGCTATTCCGAAGCGCTGACCAAACTGGACGAGGCTGAGAAGATCGCCCCTTCTCTCGCCGACATCTATGCGCTGCGCGGAGACATTTACCTGGCCCCCCGCCGTCGTGATTTCGACCTCGCGCTGCCGCAGTTTGAAAAGGCGGTCGAACTCGAGCCAGCCAGCCCGCTGCCCAAGTTCAACCTCGCTGAGTTCCATTTTGTGAAGCACGACTTCAGTGCCGCCCTGCAATCCTTCACCCAGCTGACGGTCGATTATCCCAAGCTGCCGATGGTCATCCGCCATCTGGTGCATTACAAACGCGCGTTGTGCGAGATCAAACTGGGGCACCGCGCTGCGGCAGAGCAGATCATCGCGGATCAGTTCACCTTCATGGACGACACGCCTGCCTACTATTTTAGCAAGTCGGCGTTGGCCTTTGATCTCGGTGACAACGCCAAGGCCAACGAGTGGGTGCAGCGCGGCGTGGCCGTTTTCAAAGGGCCGGCCTGCGAGCCTTACTATGACGCCTTCAAGGAACTGCGCTGGGTGCCGGACATGGACCTCGGTAAGGCCGATGAGCAGCCCAAGCAGCCGTGAACTGGCGCATCGCAGCCGACACCGGCGGCACCTTCACCGATTGTCACGCCTTGGACCCGCAGGGTCGTGAGACGCGCTGCAAAGTTCTCTCCTCCGGCCAGTTACGAGCGGTAATAAGTGAAGCGGGCACTCCTGTCCGCCTCTCTGGCCTCCCGTCGTTGCCCAGCGCATTTCTCACCGGCTTTCATGTCAAAGCCGCCAGCGGCGGCGAGTCTTTTATCATCACGAGTTTCGATTCCGCCACTGGAGCGATTACATTCGATCGCTCACCCTCCTGGCCGACCGGCACACTGCTCGAAATCACCAGCCACGAGGAAGCGGCCGTCCTCGGCGCACGCATCCTCACCAACACGCCCCTTGGTCGCGAATTCCCACCCCTGAGCCTGCGCCTTGCCACCACGCTCGCCACGAACGCGCTGCTTGAGCGCAAGGGCGGACGCATCGCCCTCTTCATCACGCGCGGCTTTGGCGATCTCCTGCAAATCGGCGACCAGCGCCGCAGCGATCTCTTTGTCCTCAAACATGAGCCTCTACCGATCTTCCATGAAATCGCCTGCGAGGTGCCCGAACGCATCAGCGTCACGGGCGAAGTGATCGAATCGCTCAATGAAGCCGCCGTTCGTGCTGCCGCGCTCGATTGCATTGCGAAGGGCATCATCACTGCCGCCGTCTCGTTGCTGCACGGTCATGCGCATCCGCAGCATGAGTTACGCGTCAGCGAAATCCTCCGCGAGGTTGGCTTCACGCACCTCACGCTCT
>JBDNIB010000697.1:0-6083 GCA_041688535.1 Prosthecobacter sp. | reverse complement strand
TAGCCGCCGCGACCACCACCACCACCACCACCACCGCCGCCGAAACCACCACCACCAGCCGGGCGTTCTTCACGCGGACGGGCTTCGTTGATGGCCAGTTTGCGGCCCATGAATTCTTGGCCGTTTTGCGCGTTGATCGACGCATTCATGGCTTCTGCCGTTTCCATCGTCACGAAGGCAAAACCACGCGGACGACCGCTTTCACGGTCCATCGGGAGGAAGACTTCGGTGACGCCACCGTATTGGGAGAACAGCTCGCGAATGTCTTGTTCTTGAGCGGTGAAGGGCAGATTGCCCACATACATCTTGGTATTCATATCTTTTGTTGAGTGCAGTCTCTGCCGCGTGCCAGAACCAGCCCCGAACCTTCGGTAATATGAACACCAACGGATGCAATATCACCTGATGAACGACTGAGCCTGACCCTTAACAGGTGACTTGAGCCGGTTTATCGCCGCAAAACGGCCAAAGGCAAACGAAACTTTTCTACGGTTTCACCCTGATGACCGCCGCCAGTTGCGCCGCGGCAGCGCCCATTTTCACCCGCTTCCCATCCGTGCATTTGGCGACGATGTTTCCTGCCATGGCCTGCACAGTGGATTTTAGGCGTATATCCTCAGGATAAAACACCGCCAAGGTTTGCAGTTCAGGTAGCGCTTCCACCGTCAGGCCCATGGCTTCAAATTCATTGAGCAAGGCATTGAGAGCAAGTCTCGTCACCACATCCAGTTCCGCGCGTTCCGCCGTTCGCTCCGCAGGCAAGACAGTGGCAAGATCACCCAGTGCCCGCAGGATGATGACGTGATAAACCGTGCGCGCATTGTGCGCATCCAGCCACCGCCCGTTCGGAGCCTGGCCGGGAGCCACACCGACGCGGTATTTTTTCAACGCGCCTTCAAGATACTTCGCTTCGCCCGTGGCTCGAAATGCCTGCGCCAGGAGCGAGACGGAAAAGGCGCTGTAATTGAAGTTCGCGCAGCATTTCTGCGACAGCGCCCAATCCGCAGCACGCAAACCGGCGCTCTTCCATGTTTCGTTGCCATGAAGCTGCCCCGCGAGCAGCAGCGCCGTGCCGCACACGCCGGTGTCGAACTGCGACCCGCCATCCGGATCCGCCGTGATCAACCAGCCGTCTTTGAGGGTAACGGTCTCCGCTTGAAGCTGCTTCGTGATCATGTCGCCAAAGCGGATGTTTTTGCCTCGCAAATCAGGAAAGGGAAAGTGCCCCTCCGGCTGCTGCAAAGTGGTCAAAATCGTCGCCACCCCGTTCGTTAGCTTGTCCACATCACTCAAGGCTTCGGGCTGATGCTTTTCAGCGAATGGGCGAATGATGGTCACTCCGGTTAACACATCCGCATACAGCCGCAGCATTTGATCCGGCAACACTTTGCCTTCACTGAGCAGGCGCACCGAACGCCCCTGGCTTTTCAATGCATCGAGGAAAAGCTTCGTCGTCTCCGCTTCTGTTAGGGTGCGCGGTTCCGCTTTTTTCCGGCTCGACGCCCATCAGGCACGCCCGCTTGATCCCCCAGCACAACTAGCATTTCCTGCGTCACTGCGCGAACCTGTACCGCGTCGTCGCTTTGCATCGCTACAGCCAGTTTGGCATGCAGTTCCGGTTGCTTTGCCTTCATCTCCGCCGTCGCATGAAACAACGGCTGCCCGGCCATCGACCAGCCGCCCGGATCTATGCCGACCGCCGACTCGACCTTCCGCAATTGCGCATCCGCGTTTTTAGGCAGGCCCGATTTGAAGTCACGACCGAGCTTTTCGACGCTGGCCACGAGTGAGCGGGCGTTCTGCTCGCGTGCGATCTGCACGGCCATGCGCAGTCGCGCCTCGGCCTCGTCGTGGGTTAATTCGGCGACGACTGGCGACACACCGAGGAAAAGAAATAGGGCAAGGTTACGCATTGGGTAAAGATTACCGGATTACTGCTTCAGCTTGCCTTCCACGTAGGTCAGAATGCGCCCGACCTTGTCCGCATCCTGCGCGGCCTTGGCTTCTTCAAACGCATCCTTCACCTGCAGCAGCTCACGAATGAGCGGCAGCGAGATGATCGCCTCACCCGAGCCCTTCACCTCCTCGTAGCGCTGCTTCAGCGACTCCAGATCCGTGCTGCCGGGCTCGAATTTCGAAAAGTCCACCTTGTTCGGCTCGGCCTCAAGTTCCTTGAAGTGCGAGTCCTCGATCAACCGATCAAGCTTGGCGTCGGCATCGGCAAACTGGCCGCTCTTGACGAGTTGCTCGATTTCACCGCCACGCTCCTTCATCGCCGTCGTCGGTGGAATGCCAAGAGACTCAATCGCCCCACGCAGCTTGCCAGCTTTCTCCGTCACCTGTGACTCCAGATCCTCACGAGGAGCCATCTTCTTCGGCCCGATGTTTTTGGCCTTCTGCAACTGCTTAGGGGTCAAAACATCACGCACGCCGATGAGCGCACGCAATTGCAATTGTTTCACCGCGGCTTCGGCTGCGAGCAGATTCGTGAGTTGCGCAGACGCGACATCCGCCGTGGTGCCGGTGTCCTGCAGCAAATGTTCGAGCGTCTTCTGCTGCTCTTTCACCGCCTGCTCCAGCGGCTCAGCCTGCTTGCGTGCCTCGTTGAGCTGGGAGTTCAGTTTGGATTGCTGATCTTCCGTCAGCGCGAGTTCCTCACGCACCGTGGCGATCAAATCGGGATGCAGCAGGCCATTTTTCAGCCATTCCTCGACATTGGCGGCGTGCAGGCTGGCTGTAGCGAGAAGGAGAGAACAAAGGATGGTTTTCATGGGAGGTGGAAGTTGAGATGATCTGGGAGGAGGAAATCGGAAGGCGCTTCAAACGCCGTGAACGAAGGTTCGACGGATGCGAAAAGCTTCCCTGGCGGGGAATTAAACAGCGGCGGGAGGACCTCGCTCAAACTCGGTTCCGGCGGCGGCGAATCGATGAGAAATACTGCGGCAACTGCCACGCAGGCCGTGACCAGGGCCATAGGAATCCAACGTCTGGAAACTGCTGGACGCTGCGGCGGCTGATTGGGCGCGGCATCGCGCCAGACAGGCGCGTCTGCATGATCGCTACGTCGCTGATGGGCGAAGAGCTCGCGAAGGTCTTGATCGTGTTCGTCATTCATGAGCGGAATCCGGTTGCAGCAGCGTGCGCAGACGCGCTTTGCCGCGTTCGTAATGCTGGCGCACAGAACCGATGCTCACGCGCATCACGCTCGCCGCCTCGTTGAGGGTGAGATCCTGATAAAATACCAGATGCAGCGTCTCGGCCTGCCGCGCTGGCAATTGACCGAGGCAACGCCTCAATTCGGCCGAGCGCTCGTCGATCTCCAGCTTTCGCGACGGTGATGGACGCGGATCGTGCGCGTCGCCGGTGATGTGAGCCAGCAGCTTGCCAAGCAGTGATTCGCGATAGCGCAGCCGCCTGAACTCCTCGTGCGCCGTGTAGCGAATCACACCGAACCACCACGTCTTGAAGCTCGAACGCCCATCGTGCCGCGCCCGTTCCTGCGCGAGCTTGAGATACGCGTTTTGCAGCACATCCTCCGCCCGCCCATGGTCGCCTGCACAGCAGTGCAGCGCCCAGCCAAAGGCGGCGGCGTGCAGGGCTTCGAGCTGGTCGGCTATAGCGCGTTCCATTCATTTCCCGCTCTGTGACGCGGGCAGTGCGCATGTATGACACGCAGATGCAGAAATGCAGTCGGCATCGCCGCTCAAAATTTTCCTCGCCAACGGCTCGGCAATTGCGCTAGACTCCCCTGAGTTTTCCTTCACGCCATGCCTGACGATCCTTCTGCTCCAATGCCGACGCCGACGAATTATCAGCGTACCACCGGCGGGCATCTGCGCTGGCAGCCGCCGACGCCGGAGCATTTGCAGGAGATGCTGCCGACGTATGAGATTTTGAGCATCCTCGGCCAGGGCGGCACGGGCGCAGTGTACAAAGGTAGGCAAAAGTCTTTGGATCGCATCGTCGCCATCAAAATTCTCCCGCCCGAGGCGGCGGAGGACGACATGCAGTTCGTGGAGCGCTTCAAGAACGAGGCGCGCACGATGGCGAAGATGAACCATCCGGCCATCGTGCATGTGTACGACTTCGGCGAAACCACCGAGGGCCAGCTCTACATCGTCATGGAGTTCATCGACGGCACCGATGTGGCGAAGATGATCCAGTCGAAGGGCAAGCTGCCGGAGGACTACTCTCTGAGCATCACCGCGCATGTGTGCGATGCGCTGGGCTAAGCGCACACGCATGGCGTCGTGCATCGCGACATCAAACCGGCGAACATTCTGATCAACATGGAGGGCCAGGTCAAAGTGGCAGATTTTGGCCTCGCGAAGGCTACCGACCCTAAAGAATTGGGCCTGACGAAGACGAACATGGCCATGGGTACGCCAGATTTCGTCTCACCGGAGGCGTTGATGCCCGGCGTGCCGCTGGATGGTCGTGCCGATCT
Source organism: Prosthecobacter sp. (assembly GCA_041688535.1). Taxonomy (GTDB): domain Bacteria; phylum Verrucomicrobiota; class Verrucomicrobiia; order Verrucomicrobiales; family Verrucomicrobiaceae; genus Prosthecobacter. The sequence continues at coordinate 1,636 of JBDNIB010000697.1, read as the reverse complement.
CTACGCCGTGGGCGTGATGCTCTACAACATGCTCACTGGCACGATTCCGCGTGGTGCCTTCCGCATGCCTAGCGCCACGCTGCAAACCGACGCACGCTTCGATAAGATCATCCTCAAGGCCATGGAGATGGACCGTGAGCTACGCTATCAAACCGCACTCGACCTGCGCCGTGATCTGGATGTGATTTTGACGGCACCTCAGGTGAAATCCGGTGGCGCAGCTCAAGCCGCCGTGCCGCAGCAATCGCTGCCGCAGAAACCCATGGGCAAAAGTCCTGGCGCACCGCAGCAGCGCAAAGAAGCCGCCCCACCGGCCAAACCAGCCTCCCAACCTGCCGCAAAGGTGGTGGCACCTGCGAAGAAATCCAATGCCGGGGTGATCTACGGCATCGCGGCGGCAGTCGTCGTCGTCGCGGTGGCTGCGTTCATGCTATCGAGCGGTGGGAAAAAACCTCCGGCAAAGGCTGCCATGCAGAATGCGGAAGCAAAGACAACGAAGCCCGAGCCCAAGCCTGCACCCACTCCTAACAATCCGAAAACCACACCCAGTGTGAAGCCGGTGTCGGTTCCAACACCATCCTTGCTCAGTGGCAGTGAAAAATGGGTGGACGGACTTGCTCAATGGTTCGGCGGGACGAAGACAAACGAAGGCTTCACTCGCAAGCCCGGTGAGGCTGTCCGGGTAGCGAAATTTTCCACCATGATGCCGCTGCCCGATTCAGCTCCGCTCATGCGTGACATGGCCGTGCGGGCCAAGGTGCGTCTGGGCGATGGTCAAGAAACGACCGAGTTTAGGCTGTCTGCGCGCACTGCCGTGAATGCCGCCGGAAACCCCAGCAGCTACAACGTCAAAATCGAGCTGAAGGAGCAGCGTGTGCGTCTGGGGTGTCACGTTCCCGGCAAGACCTACCAGGCTTTCGTTGACTACAAACTTCCCGCAGATTTCGACTTCACTGCGCCGCACACTTTGGAACTCCGTGCCGTGGGCGATCTGCTCACGGTGACGCTGGATGGCAGGAAGCTCGGTGAACACCGTGACACCCAATTGCCCGCCGGTCATCCTGCGCTGGCTGGGAGCAAAGCGTGGATCGAAAGCTTCGAGTATTTGAATCTCGATTCTGGTGCTGCTGCTCCCGCCGTCGCTGCCACTCCCACACCGGGCAATGCCGTGCTCACCTTCGCCGGCCATCGCTACCAGCTCGTGAAAGAGAAACTCAAGTGGAACAATGCCAAAGCCAGAGCCGAGGCTATGGGCGGGCATCTGGCTACGATCACGAACAAAGAAGAGAATGAATGGGTGTGGGGCCAACTCGTTTCCAAGCTGAGGAAGACCGATGCAGATGGCGATGGTGATCGCTGCTTCATTGGAGGCTTCAAGCGCGAGTCTCCTGATGCTGTATGGGAATGGGTGAGCACCGACGAACCTTTCTCCGTGCAGCCCTGGATGGACGATTTTCCCAATGACAATGACATCGGGGAGAAAGCCATCGCGATGATCAGTGGGAAAAGGTGGGATGACGTGATTCAGCTAAAGAAATCTTATTTCTTCCTCGTCGAATGGGACGATGACGGCACGAAGAAGCCCGCGCCTTCGGCACCGGCAGCCACCGCGCCGCCGCTGACCGCGCCCGTGAAC
>JBDNIB010000696.1:0-1744 GCA_041688535.1 Prosthecobacter sp. | reverse complement strand
ACCACCGTCTATCAGGGCATCGCCCGCGGCCTGCCACTCGACAGCGTTCGCGCCATCAACGCCTTCGCCATCGGCGGCACCCTGCCGCAGCTCACCTTCGTCCTCGACATGGACAGCGCCACCGCCTGGCAGCGCATTCACAGCACCGGCCGCGAACTCGACCGTATCGAAAGCCAACCGCAGTCCTTCTTTGAAAAAGTCCGCCAAGGCTACCTCGAAGTCGCCCGCGCCGAGCCGGACCGCTTGAAACTCATCAACGCCTCCGCCACCCCCGAAGCCGTCCACGAATCCATCTGGTCGCACCTCTCCATCGCATGAATCTCGCACTTCGTCATTCATTCGGCATTCGTCATTCGGCATTCGTCATTCCCCCTCATGCCCTTTAAGAGCGACCACGCCCTCAGCCTCCTCGGCAAAGCGCAGCGCAATGGCCGCCTCGGTCACGCCTACCTCATCACCGGCCCCAAGGAGGCGCAGCACGAGGTTTTCGCCGCTAGCTTGCTCGATCTCGTGGTCGGCACGAAAATGGGTACGCTCGAAGGCTGGGAAGGGCAGGGGGCTATCGTCCTGCGCCCGCAGAGCAAATCACGCCGCATCACCATCGGTGAGGATGGCGACGATCCCGGCACCATTCGCTTCCTGGAAAAGATGATTCATCGCACCGCCGCGCCGAATGGCTGGAAGCTCGCTGTCATCGTCGATGCCGAGCGCATGAACGTGCAGGCGCAGAACGCCTTCCTCAAAACACTGGAGGAACCCCCGCCGCGCACCCTGCTCCTGCTGCTCAGCACCCAGCCGCAGCAGCTTCTGCCGACCATCCAGTCCCGCGTCATCGAGATCGGCCTCATGCCGCCTGCCGGCGCGCGCATCTTCACCGCGCACGAGCAGAAACTCCTCGCCGTCCTCGTGCAGATGTCCACGCGGCAGGGTGGCAGCATCGCCACCGCGCTCGCCTTGAAAAAAGACTTCGAGGACATCCTCGAAGACCTTCACGACGCCATCAAAAAGGAGCAGGAGGCCGACTTCGAGCGCGAGCAGGACCACTACGCCAAGACCACCGATGGCACCTGGCTCAAACAGCGCGAGGTGCAGGTCGAGGCGCAGATCGAGGCCGAATACATCCAGCAGCGTACCTCCCTCATGGAACTCCTACTCTCTTGGATGGGCGATGTCGCCCGCCTGCAGGCCGGTGCGGAACACCTCGACCTCCCCGGCTATCAAAAAGCCACCGCTACCCTCTCTACCAAATGGGAGCCCGGCGATGTCGCCAAACGCGTCCGCGTTCTCCGCCAGCTCGAAAGCCACCTGCACACCAACGTCAACGAAGGCCTCGCGCTCGAGGTCTGCTTCATTGAGGCATTCGGCGCTTAAATGAACCCACGCGCCAACCAATGGCATTGGCCGTGCCAACCCACTTGGGAAAATGAAATCAAGAAAGCTGCTCGGTCCATGAACCCTCCTTGGCGAAGCGCCAGCAGGTGATCTGGCAACCAACGTTTTCACACTGGCGGTTGCCTTCACTCAAGCCCTCTCAACGCATTTAACGAAAAAAGTGAAACTACATCCAACTGAACATGCCAGCGCAACGCCCTCCTCAAATGCGCTTCTCCCTGATCACTCTTCCGATTCACTGGCAAACGTGGTGCTGGTCGGCTGCGGAAACTACTTCGGTAGGCATGCGACTGACCTGACGATGTGTGCGCCTCATGGCCTCAAATCGCCGGGAACGCAAGCAGGCGGGATT
>JBDNIB010000695.1:0-3157 GCA_041688535.1 Prosthecobacter sp. | reverse complement strand
GCGGCCTGTGCCTGTGGGTGAACGTGAGCTTGGCCCCGGTGGCGAAGGACCGCATGAAGCGAATGTTTTATGAAGTCGCGGTGAAGCAGCCTGAAACGCTGTTCCAGGAAGGCCAGGTGCTGGAGCGCGTGCCGGGCTACCGCATCTACACGGGCAAACGCGACGACAAGACGCTGACCGACCTCCACATCATCAAGCTCAACAACGCCGAGGCCGGCAGTTACATCCGCGCCAGGAGCGGCCTGATTCAAACCGTCGAAGGCAAACTGGATTTTACCATGCTGCTCAAGGATGTGACCATCGAGCATCTCCAGGCGCAGGGCGTGGCGGCAGTACCCACCGTCCCCAAGCCGCTGACCCTGGCGGAGTTCCCGCTCGAATTCCCGCTCTCCGACATGCAAAAGGACGCGGTGCGGGTGAATGCGAGCATGAAAACCACCAGCGCCCTCGCCGAGGAGGTGCGGACTTGGAAGGACACCTTCACCGGCGAAAAACTCGACGCGGTGACGCGGTCGCTGTCGCTGACGGAGTTGAGTAAGCGCTACAGCTTCTCGCTGGCCTGTTTCACCTTTGCGCTGGTGGGCATCCCGCTGGGCGTCACGGCGCAACGCCGCGAGACCTCCAGCGGCTTCGCGCTAAGCCTCATCACCGCCACGGTGTACATCGTGTTCATCATTCTGGCGGACACGCTCAATGACAAACCAGCGGCGATGCCCCACCTGATCATGTGGCTGCCAAATGTGGTCTTCCTCAGCATCGGCGGCTGGTTGTTTTACAAGCTGAGCCGAAAGTGAGCCAGGCGGCTACTGTTTCATCAAACCGAGCACTGCCGCAGTCATCGCCTTCACACCGGTTTCGATGCTGGGTTCCGGGACGGGCTTGAAATAGGGTGAATGCAGAGACGGCAGCGTGGTTCCCTGCGCTTTGGCCTCCGCGACCGCCACTGGCGGCTGCGTGCCGAGCCAGAACATGCACAGCGGCACTTTTTCCTTGGTCAGACCGTATTCGGCAAAGTCTTCAGCACCCATGACCGGCTCGCGCGTGATGACATGGTCTGCACCGATGGCCGAGCCGATGTGTTGCCGCACCTCGGCGCACAGCGCAGGCTGGTTGTAGAGGGCGGGCGCTTGATCATCGGAGACGATCACTTCGGGTAGTTTGTCGGCGGGCATGCCGGCGGATTCGGCCTGCGCTTTCACGATGCGTTTGATGGATTCGATGAGGTGCTGGCGCGTCTCGGTCTTGTAGCTGCGCAGGGTGAGCTGCAGGCGCACTTCGTCAGAGATGATGTTGCTCTTCGTGCCGCCATGGATGCTGCCCACGGTGACCACCGCCGGATCGCCGGGTTTCACCTCGCGACTGACGATCGTCTGCAAGGCCAGTACGATCTGCGCGGCGAGCACGATGGGGTCTTTGCTCAAATGCGGCATCGAACCGTGCCCGCCAACGCCTTTCACGACAATCTCGACGGTATCGACATTCGCCAGCGCATAGCCTTCCACGATGCCGACCGTGCCGTGCGCCATGTCAGACGCGCAATGCAGCGCGATCGCCTTGTCCGGCTTTGGAAACTTGGAAAACAGGCCCGCGCGCAGCATGAGACGCGCGCCGAGAACACGCTCCTCCGCCGGTTGGCCGATCATGACGACGGTGCCGTGCCACTGGTCCTTCAACTTCGCCAGAACACGCGCCGTGCCGATGAAGCTGGCCATGTGAATGTCGTGCCCGCAGGCGTGCATCACGTTCACCTCATGGCCGAGATCGTCCTTCACGACTTTCGTGCTCGCATAAGGAGCCCCGGTCTGCTCCTTCACCGGCAGCGCGTCCAGATCCGTGCGCACCATGATCACCGGCCCGTCGCCATTCTTCAGCACGCCCACGATGCCGTGACCGCCGACGTTCTCCGTGACCTCCAAACCCGCTGCGCGCAGCTCCCTGGCCACACGAGCCGCCGTTTCCGTCTCGTGCATCGAGAGCTCGGGATTCGCATGCAACTCCTGGTAGAGCGAGACCAGCGACGGCAGTTCCTGCTTCGCCACCGTAGAGACATCGGCGGCAGCGAGAGACGATGTGACAAGCAAAGACAGAAAAAGCGGCTTCATGCGCCCATCTAAGCCGACAACCCCGCCGTCTGGCAAGACTCAAGGTTGTTTGGCCTTGGATTGTGATTCGAGGAGCAGTTGACGCTCGGCTTCGACTTCGAGCTGTTCTCTTTTCAGACGCATCAGGACATCCTTGTCTTGTTCATTCATTTTTGTTTTCACACCTGCGAGGTGCTCGAACTGCGTTTTTCGCTGTGCAATAGCTTTATCGAGCCTGTCGATAGTGGGCAGCCATCCCATTTCGGCCATCCACTCCGCACTTCGTTGAGGCCAGGCGTTGATAGGCCGTTTGTTGTCGCGCATGCCAAAACCGTGACCGCCTTTCGTGAAGAGATGCAGTTCAGCGGGGATTTCCTGCTTCTTGTATTCGAGATAGAGCAGCGCGGAGGCGATGGGGTTCTGGCCGTCGTCGTGGGCACAGGCGATGAACATTGGAGGCGCGTCGGCTGGGACAGTGAAGCCATCTTTGAGCTTCGTTGGGTCATTGGGATCAAGGAAGCCGCCGCCGTAGATCACGATGCCGAAGCTGGGGAGGCAATATTTAATGCTGTCCGCATTGGCTATATTGCGTAACCAATCACGATCGCAGGCGAAGTGAGCGAGCAGGTTGCCACCGGCGCTGAAACCAAGTAGGCCGACACGAGTGGGATTGAGCCTCCATTCCTCCGAGTGTTTGCGAACGAGCAGGATCGCTCGAAGGGCATCTTGAACGGGCTTTTCATGCGGCGCGGCCTCGTCACGCGTCGGGGTGCGGTATTTGAGCAGGATGGCGGTGATGCCGAGGGTGTTCAGCCATTCGCAGACCTGCGTGCCTTCATGAACGGCGGAGAGAAACGCATAGGCACCGTCTGGGGCGACGATGACGCTGGTGCCGTTCGGTTTTTCGGGGCGATAGACCTCAATGGTGGGATCACTGATGTCGGTGATGGTGCTTTTGCCGGCCTTGGTGCGGATGAAATCATCGGTGGCCTTGGAACGCGGCAGCATCTGGCCAGGAGCGCCGTTGGGCCAGAGTTTGAGTGTGAGCGGCTCGGTGGCGTGCAGCGTGGCGGCGC
>JBDNIB010000694.1:0-5886 GCA_041688535.1 Prosthecobacter sp. | reverse complement strand
GCACCGAAGGCGATGAAGAGGGCGATGAGCCAGAACTTGCGGCGTGGGGTGATCACGCCTGCTGCTGTGTCGGTTGCGGGCGTATTTTCGGTCGTGGATTCGCTGTCATCGGGCAGCGGGGCGAAAAAAGACATCCGCCCGTAGAGCTTGGCGGCGATGATGGCGGTGATGGTGGTGCATGCCGTGGCAAGAATGGTGGGCATGATGATCTGATGCGCGCCCTTCATGCCGGCGGCGTTGAGGTAATTGATCGCGCTCATCGGCACGAGAGTGAAGGCGGCGGTGTTCAATGCGAGGAAAGTGACCATCGCGTTGCTGGCAGTGTTTTTGTGCGGATTGAGGTCTTGCAGGTGCGTCATGGCCTTGAGGCCGAGCGGCGTGGCACTGTTGCCCAGGCCGAGCATGTTGGCGGCTAGGTTCATGATCATGGCGCTCATGGCGGGGTGGTCGCTCGGCACATCAGGGAAGAGGCGGCGCATGATCGGCGAGAGGAGGCGTGCGGCTAGCTCCAGCAGCCCGGCTTTTTCCATCACGCGCATGATACCGAGCCAAAAAATCATCAAACCGGCCAGTGGCAGGGCGATGTCCATGACGGCCGCTTTCGCTTGGGACAGAATGGCGGCCACGATGCCGGTGTCGCCGGAGACATTGCCAAACAGGGCGGCGGCGCAGAGGCCAGCCAAGAGCATAAAGGACCAGATGTAGTTCAGCATGAGGCGAAAAGTGTGACAACAGAGTAGCCAGAGGCGGCGACAATGCGTAATCGTTCCCGCGCCAGCCTCAAGCGCCATCTGCCCTTCGTTTTTTCTCATGCCTTGTCCCATTCAGCGTGCCAGCCAGCTCAGCGGCCTCAGCCAGCATGTGATCCGCATCTGGGAGCGGCGCTATGGCGCGTTCAGCCCCAGCCGCACCGGCACGAACCGGCGCATGTATTGCGACGAGGCCGTCAAGCGGCTGAAGTTGCTGAAGGCACTCACGGAGAACGGCCACCGCATCGGCGGCGTGGCGAAACTTTGCACCACGGAGCTGGAGGAACTGGCCAAGCAATGCCCTGACAGTAGTCGCGGCGGGGTGGGCCAGCCGAAACTGGAAGTGGCGGCGGAGTATGTGGCGGCCAGCATTGAGGCGGTAAAAAAATACGATGTTGAGACCCTGCACTGCATCCTACTGCAGGCGCGGCTGCAGTTCGGCCAGCGCGGCATGCTGCATCAAGTGATTTGCCCGATCATGGTTCAAATCGGCCAAGACTGGCAGCAGGGCACGCTGCGGCCAAGTCACGAGCACATCGCCACGGCGGTGATCCGCGAGCTGCTGATCACCCCAGTGCCGGGTAGCCAAGTGCCGGAGCACGCGCCCGAACTCATCGTCGCCACCCCGGCGGGAGAGCTGCATGAGCTGGGTTCGCTGATCGTGGCGGCCACCGCCCGAGATCTGGGCTGGCGGGTGACGTATCTCGGCCCGAATCTGCCGGTTGAGGAAATTGCCGCCTGCGCCACCGCGCGGCAGGCCGCCGCCGTGGCCCTCAGTGTCGTCTATCCTGAAAACTGCGCGGTCATTGCGGACAAACTGCGCCGCATGCGTGCCCTGCTGCCGGAGGCGATGGCCTTGCTCGTTGGCGGACGTGCCGCACCTAGTTACCAGGAGCGGCTGACGGAGCCGGGCATTCACTGGGCCGGCTGCCTGCACGGTCTGGACGAGGTGCTGGTGAAGATTCAAAAGTGACGTGGTTGCGCAGACCGCGAGGCCATCTAGTCTACGCGTCTCATGCTCCTCTACCGTACCACTTTCGGCATCTTCCTTCAAAAAGCAGGCACTTGGCATGCCGTGCCTGAAATGAACTGGGACGCCCTGCTCGAAATCGTCGGCTTGGCCGAATATCTCACGCAGATTGCCGCCACGGCACCTACGGTGGACGCCCCCGTACCAGAGAGCATCCAGGCCCCCATCGTCTCGCAGGAAGTTTGGGCCGCTGGCGTCACCTACTTCCGCAGTCGCACCGCCCGCATGGAGGAGAGCAAGGACGCCGGTGGTGGTAGCTTCTACGACCGCGTGTATGCCGCCGAACGGCCCGAGATTTTCTTCAAGGCCACGCCGCAACGTGTCGCGCAGCCCGGCCAAGCGATGCATCTGCGCAGCGACTCGAAATGGATGGTGCCAGAGCCGGAACTGACGCTCTGCATCAACTCACGCGGTGAGATCATCGGCTACACCGTCGGCAACGACCTCTCCTGCCGCGATATTGAAGGCGAAAACCCGCTTTATCTGCCGCAGGCGAAGTGCTTCAAGCTCTGCGCTGCGCTTGGCCCGGCGATTTTGATTCAAACGGAGCCACCCGCGCCCACGACGCGCATTCATCTGCAAATCGACCGCGCTGGTGCCGCCGTCTTCGAGGGCGAAACAACCGTGTCGCAGCTCAAACGTACCCCGCAGGAACTCGCCGGTTTCCTGTATCGCGATAACACCTTCCCCTGCGGCTCCTTTCTCATGACCGGCACTGGCGTCGTCCCCGGTGACGACTTCACCCTGCAAAGCGGCGACGTCATCAAAATCACCATCGACGGCATCGGCACGCTGGTGAATCCGATGGCGTAAACGAAGTTTACTGCTTTTCACTTCTTACCTCTTACCTCTTACATTCACCCATGACACTCACCGGACATCACTTCATCGCAGGCCGCGAAGCCGCAGCGCGCGGCCACCTGTTTCACGCGTTCAATCCCGCCACCAGCGCTCAGCTTGAGCCGGCTTACGGCGATGCTTCTCATGCGGAGGCCGATGAGGCCATGCAGGCGGCGGAGGCGGCGTTTGATGCGTTGCGTCTCGCCACCCCGGAGACACGCGCGTCTTTGCTGGATGAGATTGCGGATGAAATCACCGCGCTGGGAGATGCGCTGCTCGAACGCGCTCATGCGGAGACCGCTTTGCCAATGGCCCGCCTCACCGGCGAGCGCGGACGTGCGATCGGTCAGTGCAAGCTGTTCGCGGCCTTGATCCGTGAAGGCTCCTGGGCGGATGCGCGCGTCGATCATGCGCAGCCTGACCGTCAGCCGCTGGCGAAGCCGGATGTGCGACGTGTGATGCTGCCGATTGGCCCGGTGGTGGTGTTTGGCGCGAGCAATTTCCCCTTCGCCATCGGCGTGCTGGGCACGGATACGGTCTGCGCACTCGCGGCGGGCTGTCCGGTCGTGGTCAAAGGCCATCCGGCGCATCCAGGCACCTGTGAGATGCTGGCGCGTGCGGTGTTGAAGGCGCTGCACAAGGTCGGGCTGCCTGCGGGTTGTTTTTCACTGCTGCATGGTAAGTGCAACGACATCGGCACGACTCTGACGAAGCACCCTCTCACGCAGGCAGTCGGTTTCACCGGCTCGCTGCGGGGTGGTCGCGCGCTGATGGATGTTGCGGCGGCACGTCCGCACCCGATTCCGGTGTATGCGGAGATGGGATCGGTGAATCCGGTGTTTGTGCTGCCGGGAGCGCTCAAGGATCACGCGTCAAAAATCGCCGAAGGTTATGTGCAGTCCCTGACGATGGGCGTGGGCCAGTTCTGCACGAACCCGGCGGTCGTGCTGGGCCTGAAGAGCGATGACTTGAGCCAGTTCATCAGCAATGCCTCCGCGCTGGCGGTCAAAGTCACACCGCAGACGATGCTGCACCGTGGCATCAGCGAGGCCTATGACGCGGGCACGGCTGTGTGGCAGACGATCGACGGCCTGGAACTGGCCGGGCAATCCGCAACACCGCCGAGCGAGACCGCCTCGCAAGCCGCGTGCCGGGTATTCACCACCACCATTGACGTGCTGGAGGCGAATGAGGAGCTGCGCCGTGAGGTTTTCGGCCCCTGCTCGATCATCGCGCAGTGCGCGACGCTCAAAGACATGCTGCGCTACGCCAATAGCCTCGAAGGGCAGCTTACCGCGAGCCTGCACGGCACCGAGCAGGATCTGCGCGACTTCGCACCGCTGGTGCGCGTGCTGGAACGCAAAGTAGGCCGCCTCATCTTTAACGGCTTCCCCACCGGCATCGAAGTCTGCCCCTCCATGCACCACGGCGGCCCGTATCCGGCGGCCAGCCACAGCTTCTTCACCAGCATCGGCACCGCGAGCATCTATCGCTTCGTGCGTCCCGTCAGCTATCAGGGCTTCCCCGAAGAGGCGCTGCCGGAGCTGTTGAAGGACGCGAATCCACGCGGCGCCATGCGCATCGTGGATGGGGAGATGAAGCGGTAAGCAAAAAGAAAGTAGTCCTGGGCTTCAGCCCGTTCTGGGGTTTCCAGACGAGCTAAAGCTCGCGGCTACTTTTACCGCTCCTTCTTCGAGTTCGACGGCGTGTTGAGGAACTTGCGCATGTCGTTGAAGATGCTGTCCTGGCCGTCGTGCTGCTGGACGTGGGTGCGCACGCCTTCGAACCACGTTTGCGTGGTGGGTTCGTGCGCTTTCGCCACGGCGAGGAGCAGTTCCAGCGTGATCGGTACCGGCTGACCGGTGTGGATGGCGGCGGAGAGGGCGAGTTCGGCGGCGCGGTCAAACACCCACTTCAAATCGGCACCAGAGAAGCCGTTGGTGGCTTCAATTAGCGCGGCACTGTCGAAATTGGAGATAGGCTTGTCCTTGGCGAACAATTCGATGATCTGCGCGCGCGCAGGAGCATCCGGCGGCGGCACGAAGATGGCCTGATCGAAACGACCGGGACGACGGAAGGCCGGATCGAGCGCCCACGGTTGATTCGTGGCACCAATGACGAGGATGCGCTGATTTTCACTGCGGATGCCGTCCATCTCATGCAGGAACTGGTTCACGAGATTGCGCATCTGGCTTTCGCGAATTTGGCGACGGTCCATGGCGAGAGAGTCGATGTCATCAAACACGAGCACACAGGGCGCGTTGGCACGAGCGGTTTCGAAGATCTGATGCAGATTGCGCTCCGTGCTGCCGAAGTAAGGATCAAAAATTTCGTGCAGGCCGACGGACAGGTAGTTGCACGGCACCTCACCGGCCACGGCGCGGAGAATAAGCGTCTTGCCACAACCGGGCGGGCCGTAGATGAGAATGCCGCCGCCGGTTTTGCGGCCGTAGGCTTTGTACAAATCGGGGAACTGCAGCGGGTAGGTGATCTTGAGGCGGATCTCCTCCTTCAGCTCCTCCATGCCGCCGACATCGGCGAAGGTGACGCCGTTGCGCTCGGGATCGCCCGGTGCATAGAAGGTCTCGGGCCGCCAGTCATACGGCGGATCATCAAAGGGATCGTCGAAGAACTCATCCTGGTCGCCATTCAACACCGTTTCCTGATTCTGTGGCTCCGGCGCGGGTGCAGGGGCAGATTTGCGCGCATCGCGGGCGGTGCGACCGAGTTCACGCTCTAAGGCGGGATCGCTCATCGTGCCGTCGATCTGCGCGGCACGGTCAAAATGCTCAATGGCTTTGCCACGGTCATGCTCGCTCAAATAAACGCGGCTGAGCAGTAGATGGGCCTGCGCGTTGTTCGGTTCGAGAAAAATCACGCGTTCCGCGCGCACGGCGGCACCGGAGGCATCGCCTTCCATGAAGAGCACCTTCGCAATGCCGAGCATGGCGTCCGTTTGGTCGGGGTCCTGCTCCAGCGCACGGCTGAAAACCTCACGCGCCTCGTCCAGATGCAGCTCCTCCAAACACGCGCGGCCATACAGCAGCAGCAGCGAAAGGTTATTGGGCGACTGATCCAGGGCATCGCGGAGTGCGGAGGAGTTTGGCATGAGGTATGGAGGGTGTGACAGCCATGCGGGCGATCACGCCGAGATTTAAGACCGCAGGAGGCATGCCGCCAATGATTTCTCGCCGCGCGCGAGACTCACATCTCCAGAAAATTCTTGAGCAAACGCTTGCCTTCCTGCGTGAGGATGGACTCGGGATG
>JBDNIB010000693.1:0-2293 GCA_041688535.1 Prosthecobacter sp. | reverse complement strand
CGTAGAACTTGGAGGTTTTGCGCACGATCTTCTTGAACAGTGGGTGCGGCACGCGGCGCTCGACTTCAACGACGATGGTTTTCGTCATTTTGTCGGAAACGACAACGCCGACGCGCGTTTTGCGCACGGGCTTTTTCTCGGGGGCGGCAGGGGCTGCTGCGGTGGTCTCGCTCATGATGTTAAAAATACTTCAGTGGGTGGTGATCGAAATCAGGCGGCCTGTTTGGCGGCAGCAGCGCGGGTGCGCTCGGTGATGATGGTTTCGATGCGTGCGATCTCACGACGAATGTGGGTGAGACGGGCAGGATTTTCGAGCTGGCCACCGCCGGCGCTCTGCTGGATGCGCAGATTGAGCGCTTCCTGCTTTAGTTCGCGACGGCGTGCGGAGAGTTCTTCCACAGTCGATTCACGGAGTTCTTTGATCTTCATAAGTTCAGTTCGCGGTTTGCGGTTTTATTTGTGCAGGCTTTCGCGGCTGACGAAACGGCAGCGCAGGCCGAGCTTGGAGGCTGCCAGACGGCAGGCTTCACGGGAGATGGCTTCGGTCACGCCAGAGATTTCAAACAGCACATGGCCTGGCTGGACGACGGCAACCCAGAATTCTGGAGCGCCTTTACCTTTACCCATGCGGACTTCTGGCGGACGCTGCGTCACTGGCTTGTGCGGGAAGATGCGGACGAAGACCTTCCCTTTACGCTTGAGGAAGCGGGTGATAGCGACACGGCAGGCTTCGATGTGGATGTTCTTGATCCAGCCGCGTTCAAGGGTCTGGAGTCCATACTCGCCGAAGTCGAGCTTGTTGCCACTGGTGGCGTTGCCACCGCGATTGCCGCGCTGGTGTTTGCGATATTTTACTCTGCTTGGTAGGAGGGCCATGTGTCTCTGTCCGGTGAAAGGGGTTTATTCAAAAGTAACTGGGCTGATCATGCCTGGGCCGGAGCTGGCTGGGGAGGCGTACCGTAACCGGTGCCACCACCGCCAGGACCACGACCACGTTCGCCACCACGCGGGCCAGGAGCGCCGGGACGGCGATCACCACCACGGTCATTGGTGCGCGGACGACGATCACCAGAAGGACGGGAAACGCCTTCAGGGGCATTGCCACGGTTCATCCAGCACTTCACGCCGATGATGCCATAGACGGTGCGTGCTTCAGCGAAGCCATAATCAATCGGGATACGCAGGGTCTGGAGCGGCACTTTGCCCTGACGATACTGTTCGGCGCGAGCGATGTCGGCACCACCGAGACGACCTGCACAGCGGAGACGGATGCCGTCAGCACCCATGTCCATGGCGGTCTGCAGCGAACGCTTCATGGCGCGGCGGAAGGAAATACGGCGTTCAAGCTGAACGGCGACGGCTTCTGCGACAAGCTGGGCGTCGAGCTCAGGCTGCTTGATTTCGAAAATGTCGATCTTCACCTGCTTGCCACCGCACATTTCGGAGACCTTCTGGCTCATTACGTCGATTTCCTGGCCCTTACGGCCAATCACCAAGCCCGGACGGGCGGTGTGCAGCGTCACGCGAACCTGGTTCCAAGCGCGTTCGATGACAATTTTCGAAATTGCCGCCTGCATGAGCTTCTCCTTGAGATAGCCACGGATGGCGAGGTCGCTGTGAAGTGACTCAGCGTATTCTTTCTCTGGAGCATACCACTTGGAGCGCCAGTCTTTGTTGACTGCGAGGCGGAAGCCGATTGGATTTACTTTCTGTCCCATAAAGTGAGGAGGTGCGGTTCGGTGGCGTTACGGTTATTCGGAAGCTTTTTCTTTTTTGGCTTTGGCTGCCTTCTTAACGGCAGGTGCATTGCGGCGGGCGGACTTCGGAGCTTTCTTCTCACCTTCAGCCTTGGCTTCTTCAGGCTTCGGAGCACCGATGATGACGGTGATGTGAGTCATGCGCTTTTTGATCGGAGAAGCCGAGCCACGGGCGCGTGGCATGATGCGGCTCAGCACCGGACCAGGAGTAGCGATGGCGGACTGGACGATGAACTCGGAGGCGTCCTGCTCGTGGTTATTCTCCGCGTTCGCAATGGCGGAGCGCAAAGTTTTGCCAACAAGGAAGGCAGCTTTCTTTGGAGTGAAGTCGAGAACGCTGAGCGCCTGGGAGACGGGCATGCCGGTGATGGCACGAGTTACCTGACGGGCTTTCTGCGAGGAGATCCTGGCGTATTTGAGGACGGAGCGGACGGACATAAAGCGGGGGGTTCTGGGCTTTTTAGAGAGATTGATTGAGATCGACGCGGCCACGATCACCGACACGGACGGGGTCGGCGGCACTGGCAAGTTCCTGG
>JBDNIB010000081.1:0-5386 GCA_041688535.1 Prosthecobacter sp. | reverse complement strand
TCGTCACCGTGCGCTGGGGTGCGATGCATCTGCTGTACGAGGTCATTCGGCAGCGGAAGCGCAAAATGAAGATCGAGCAGCTCTTGCTGCTGCTCACCCGCATCGCCATTCCCATCGTGCTGGCGTTCTGCCTCGCCCGTCCGGTGCTCACCGCGTTGGTTTCGCTCGGTCTCGGCAGCTCCTCTCTTGTTGTCATGCTCGACGATTCGTTTTCGATGCGCGCACCTGCCGCTCAAACCACGCTTCCTGGCGGCACCGTCATGGAACAAGCACGGCAAGACCTGCAGACCATGCTCACCGACCTTCCCAGCGGTTCCAGCGCCCAGGTCATTCTCTCCGGCGGTTCGCCGCGCAAGCTACTCGACCAAGCCACCACCGCGCTCGATCTCGTGCCAAAGCAACTCAGCGAAGTTCCCGCCATGTCCGGTCCAGTTTCGGCCAATGATGCGTTTCAGGCCGCGACTTCCGCCTTGAAGGACGCGCCCAATGCCGCGCGCGAAGTCGTCATCGTTTCCGATTTCCAGGAAGCCGACTGGAAAGCCATCGCCGATGGTGCTGCGCTTCCGGCACTCGACAATCTCTCCAAACAAGAGCCCAAGCCACAGATCACTTTCTACCGCGTCGGCAGCGATCTCGCGGAAAACCTCAGCATCGCCAGCGCCGACATCTCCGCACTCGTCGCCGCCGAATCACAGCCCATCGGCCTGCGTGTGCGCATCAAAAACCACGGCAAACGCCCCTGGCAGGATGTCGCCGTGCATTTGGAAGCCGATGGCGCACGCCTACGCACCGCCCGCGTCTCACTCGCCCCGGAAGGCGAGGCCGTTTTGTCCTTCACGCATGCGTTCGATAAAGTCGGCGACCACTCCCTCTCCGTGCGTCTCGAAGGCGACAGCTTCGCCGACGACAACGCCTTCCACTCCATCGTGCAGGTGCGCAATCAGCTCAACGTCCTGCTCATTGACGGCAGTCCGGGCAAATCACCACTTGATGGTGCCGCTGACTTCCTCGAACTCGCCCTCACCCCGCACACCGCCGCCGCCGCGAGCCTCAAAGACCTCATCCGCACCAAAAAAGTCGATCTACGCAAGCTGCGTGATGACGACCTACGGCAGCAGGAAGTCATCGTCATGGCCGATGTGCAGCGCCTGCAAGGCCGCTCCATGAGCGACATCGAAAAGTTCGTCAAAGACGGCGGCGGTCTGCTCATCTTCGCCGGTCCTGAATGCGATCTCGACTGGTACAACCGCGAGTTCTACCGCAAAGGCGAAGGCATCTACCCCGCCGCCATCAAAGGCTACGCCCGCACCGAATCCAACGCCGCGCCCGCCCGCATCCTCCAGCAGCGCTACACCCATCCATCCGTCCTTTATTTCAATGACGCCCGTGGTGGCCGCCTACAGGACGCCGAATTCCGCCACTGGTTCGAGTTCATCCCCGGCGATCAGGCCACCACCCAGCGCATCCTCAACCTCGACCGCAACGTCCCGCTGCTCGTGGAGAAAAAATACGGCCGTGGCCGCGTCATCGCCGCCGCCACCACTGCCAATGCCCAGTGGAGCAACCTCCCGCTGCAGCCCTTCTTCGTGCCGCTCATGCAGCGTCTCTCCACCTATCTCGCCACCGAGGGCAGCGCCCCCGCCTGGCAGCTCGTCGGCACGCCCATCCGCCTCAGCCTCACCAAAGACCAGCTCAATACCGAATTCACCCTGCGTGATCCCACCGGCCAGGTGCAAACGCTCAAACCACGCCAGGAAAAAGACACCATCCTGCTCGACAGCCCACCCATCACCCAGCCCGGCATTTATCAGCTTACCCGCACCGGCAGCACGCAGACCACCCTGCACGCCTTCAACGTGGACGGCACCGAGTCCGACCTCAAAGCCCTGCCCGCCGCCGACATCCAAAAAATCGCCGCCCGCCACGACGCCGCTTTCGCCGACAACCTGGAATCCTACCAAAAACTCGACCGCAGCCGCCGCCACGGCAGCGAGCTCTGGCAGCCTCTCCTCATCGCCCTCCTCGGCCTGCTATTCTTCGAGGTGCTGCTGCAGCAACGCATCGCCAAAGGCTGAACCAACATGATTGCCAGCACCTGCTTCTGCCGTTAACCATTCCCCATGAAACAAGTCACACTCAATCTGGACGATGCCACGTTCCACTCCGCCGAGGACAAGGCGCAGCGGCGCGGCAAATCGCTGCCAGCGCTCATGCTGGAGTGGCTGCGCGGCTTTGCGGCGGAGCCGGAGTCTGACTTCGATCGTTTGGCAAAGGAAGAGCTGGCCGTGCGCGAAACGATTCGTCAGCGCGGCGCACGTTTCTCCGCCGCCGACCGGTTGACGCGGGATGAACTCCACGCCCGCCATGCGCTTCGTTGACACGAACATCCTGCTCTACTCGGTCAGCACCGAGCCTGCGGAGAGCGGTAAGGCTGCCACGGCACAAGCACTCCTCGCCTGCCGCGATCTGGTGCTCTCCGTGCAAGTGCTCCAGGAGTTTTATGTGCAAGCCACGCGCCCGAGCCGACCTGATCCGCTCACGCATGATGAAGCCGTCACTTTGATCCGCGTCTGGCGGCGCTTCCCCGTGCAGGACATGACGCTGGCCCTGCTTGATGATGCGCTCGACATCAAATCACGCTACCAACTTTCCTACTGGGACTCTGCCATCATTGCCGCTGCTCGTGCCACCAGCAGCACCGAACTTCTCTCCGAAGACATGAACCCAGGCCAGAACTACGCTGGAGTGACCGTCCGTAATCCTTCCGCTAAACTCGCACACGCCTGACTGACCACATGACCCCGCAAACCGAAACCACCCTGCGCTTCACCGGCGGCTATCCGCCGCTTCTGGTGATCCTCATACTGGTCTCATGGGTTGCTTCTGTCTGTGGCCAGCAAGAGAAAGTGCCTTCCAAATTAGAGATCCAAAAGCTGCAGCACGACGACTTGATGGTGCTTTCGCAGATTTTGAAAACCTATCAGGTCAAAGACATGCCTGCATCGAAAGCCTTGGAACAAATCTGGATTCAGGCGGTCGGCAGACCACCTAATATGTTCCTGCCGGAGTGGTCTTCTGAGGATAAAACCGCCAAGGAACCTCTGATCAGTCTGAATCTCAAGGATGTGCCGGTGCAGGATCTCCTACGTTACATTGCCGAACTCGCCGCAAGCAGGCTGGAGATGAGGGGAAGAGACGGCGTCGGGTTAAGCCTTTCCTTGGTTCACCTGACCTACATTGATGACACGGAACTGCTGGTTTTTGTTTCCACAGCCGAGTTGAGCGAGGCCGGAGCCAAACTGCTGGGACTGAAGCCAGACATGCCCTCAGCCGAAGTAGTCAAGGCTCTGCGCCAGTTTGGCGTTCGCTTCAACAATGACAAGCACCCCGCTGCGGCTTACAACGCCAAAGCCCATAAAATGACCGCCGTCCTGCCCTACGACGAGAGTGGCTATTTTCAAGCCCTCGGAAGACTCGCCAACCGTGGGCTGATCAAACCTTTCCCTCAGCCCTAGAACAGCGAGTTACTGCTGATTTCACATGTCTCCCCAAACCGAAACCACCCTGCGCTTCACTGGCGGCTATCCGCCGCTGCCGGTGCTCATGCTCGCGTTCGGACTCGCGGCGCTGATGTGGTGGCTCTACCGACGTGAGTTGAAATTCGTCAGCAGCCGCCTCGCACCGGTTCCCGCCATCCTGCGCGCGCTGGCGGTATTTTTGCTCGTCATCGCCCTCGCCGGTCCCGTGCTGCGGCATGTCACGACCTTGCGCCAGCTTGGCCGTGTCGTGATCGCCGTGGACTGCTCCGCCAGCATGCAGCTCAGCGACGATACGGTGGAAAAATCCGCCAAATCACGCTTCCAGCGCGCCGAGGATCTCCTGCTCAAAGGCACCACGCCGTTGCTGAAAAAACTCGCGGAGATGCAGGATGTCGAGCTCGTCGCCCTGCGCGGGATGAACACGCAGCGGCTGTGGTGGCATCGGCAGGGCGGTAAAGACACCTCCGGCGACCTGCCGCAGTCCTTTGAACTGTCCGCCAGCACACCGAACACGAACCTCGATCAAACGCTCCGCGCCGCGCTCGGCCCGGCTACTACCGGCACCGCGCTGGTCGTGCTCACCGACGGCCAGCACAACACCAGCGGCTCGCCGGAAGAATTCAGCAACGCGGTCAAGGCCAGCGGCACCGCCATCTTCCCCGTCGGTTTTGGCACGGAGATTCCGCCGCCGGACCTCTCGTTGCTCGATGTCACCGCCCCCGAATCCGTATTCACCAAAGAAACCTTCCAAGGCCGTCTCACGGTGAACGACAGCATGCCTTCGGGAGTGCCCGCTCTGGTGCGCATCGAGTGCCAGGGCAAGCTGCTGTGGCAGAAAGAATTCACCACCACCGGCAAAGGTGAAAAGAGCTTCGAGTTCAGCTTTCCCGTCACGCAACTGCCACCCGCCGTGCCATCCTCACGCGACAAGACCTTGCGCTCGCTCAACATCCAAATCTCCGCCAGCGGCGACCGCTCCACACTGGAAAAAACCCGCTCCAACAACGGCCGCGAGCTGGCTATTCATCTGCTGGAGAAAAAACGCAAGGTGCTGATCATGGATGGCCGGCCGCGCTGGGAAACACGTTACATCCACAACCACGTCGACCGCGACGACCGCTGGCAGGCCACGCTCATCTTAGACGACCTCAGCGACAGCCCCGCCAACGGTACATTGCAACGCAGCTTCCCCAAAACGCGCGACGAACTGCTCAGCTACGACCTGCTCATCCTCGGTGAGGCCGCCGTGACCCGCTTCAAGCCCGAGCATCTCGATTGGATCGTCGAATTCGTCGAAAAACGCGGCGGTGGTTTGATCATGATTGATGGTCAGCGAGGCCATTTGAAATCCTGGGCCACCGGCAAGACCGCCTCGCTCATCCCCGTGCGGTTTGAACCATCCAGCATCAAGAATCCCGCATCTAGCATCGAATTAACCACCGACGGTCAGCGCTTTGATGCCCTGCGTCTCAGCGACAGCCCCAGCGCCAATGCCACGCTCTGGCCCACGCTGCCGAAGGTGAACTGGCACTCGAACGTCGAACCACTGCCTGCCGCCATCACGCTCGCCACCGCTCAACAGCCCGTGCTTATTTTTCGCCAGGTCGGTGCCGGTGCCGTGCTCTATCTCGGCACGGATGAACTCTGGCGCTGGCGCTTCCAGGTCGCGGATCTGTATCATCAGCGCCTGTGGATGCAGCTCGGCGCATGGATCGCCGCCCCCCCGTTTCAAATTGATCAAAAGCAGCTCGCTGTCGGCACGGATCGCCTGCGTTACTCACCCGGCGAGTCCTCCGAAATCCGCGTGCGCGTCCGCAATGATAAAGGCGAAATCATCACCGACGCGC
>JBDNIB010000692.1:0-6665 GCA_041688535.1 Prosthecobacter sp. | reverse complement strand
TCGACAAAGACGGCAACGGCTCCGTCAGCAAGGAAGAATTCCTGGCCTCCCCGCAGGGCAAGAAAGACGCCGCCAAGGCCGGCGAAATGTTCAGCAAGAAGGACAAGAACAGCGACGGCTCCCTCTCCAAGGAAGAGTTCATCGTCGCTCCGAAGAAAAAGAAAAACGTCTAATCCGCGCCTCTTGTTGACTTGATCAGTCATCACGCCGCACCCGCCCCGCGCGAGTGCGGCGTTTTTCTTGCCCATCTCGAAAGCACGGGTCTGTCACCGGACGTACGTTGTACACGCCTTGGCGTGGTTCCTTTTCTCCGCATGCTTTACCGCCTACTTCCAGTCCTGCTGCTCAGCACCGCCGCTGCTGCTGTCGATTACACCGTGCAGATCAAGCCCCTGCTCCAGCAGCACTGCGTGAAATGTCACGGTGCCACCACGCAGAAGTCCGGCCTCAGGCTCGATACCGCCGCCGCCGCCCGCACCGGTGGCAAGCGTGGTTCCGCCCTGCCTGACCTCCTTATTCAGGCCATCTCCGGCACGCACGACGAAATCCCGCAGATGCCCTACAAGCGTGGCCCGCTCGACTCCGCGCAAATCGCTCTCATCCGCCAATGGATCGCCGAAGGAGCCCACTCTCCCGCTGACGAAGTTGCCAGCGATGACCGCCACTGGGCCTACATCGCTCCCGTCAAAGCCCCGCTGCCGCAAAATGGTACCACGCATCCTATCGATGCCTTCATCCACGCCCACCTCGCTAAAGCTGGCCTGCAACCTTCCCCTCCAGCCTCACCCGCGACTTTCATCCGCCGCCCCCACCTCGATCCCACCGGCCTCCCGCCCACGCCAGCCGAAGTCGCGGCTTTCATCCAGCATCCAGCATCCAGCATCCAGGATCTAGCCTCCCGTCTTCTCGCTTCGAAGCACTATGGCGAACGCTGGGGCCGCTGGTGGCTCGATCAGGCACGCTATGGCGACAGCAACGGCTACAGCATCGACGCCCCTCGCAGCATCTGGCCCTATCGCGACTGGGTCGTCAACGCGCTCAATAATGACCAGCCCTTTGACCAGTTCACCCTCGACCAACTCGCCGGCGACATGCTGCCCAAGCCCACTCGTGATCAGCTCATCGCCACTGGCTTCCACCGCAACACCCAGATCAACCAAGAGGGCGGCATCGACAAAGAGCAGTTTCGCATTGAGAGCGTCTTCGACCGCGTCGCCACCACCGGCACCGTCTGGCTCGGCCTCACCATCGGCTGCGCGCAGTGCCACGACCACAAGTTCGACGCCATCAGCCACATCGAGTACTACCAGTTCTTCGCCTTCCTCAACAACCAGGACGAACCCACCCTCCCCGTCCCCGATCCTGGCCAGAACCTCGAGAAATTGAAAGCCGAGCACGCCCATGTGCTCAAGGAGATCGACACCCACGTCAAAGCCCGCCTCGCCGTGCTGCAAGAATGGGAAACCACACTCGGTGAAAAATCGAAAAAACTCCTCGCCGCAGACGCGCTCAAATCTCTCGACAAACCCGCCGCCAAACGTGCCGCCGCCGATCAGCGCATCTTGTTCAAGGCCATGACCGGCACCGCCGACAGCGTCTTCAATCCGCTCTACGACCGCCACCTTGAGCTCGACAGCATTCTCAAAAACGGCACCACCACCCTCGTTATGAAGGAGCTGCCAGAGCCGCGAAAAACCACCCTCTTCATCAAAGGCGACTTCACCCGGCCCGCCGATGTCGTCCAGCCCGGTGTCCCCGCCTTCCTGCATTCCCTGCCAAAAGATGCCAAGCCCGACCGACTCGCCCTGGCCAAATGGCTCATCGACCGCCGCAACCCGCTCACCGCCCGCGTCATTGTCAACCGCATCTGGCAGCAGTACTTTGGCAAAGGCATCGTCGAGACTGAAAACGACTTCGGCACCATGGGCCGCCCGCCCACGCATCCCGAGCTGCTCGACTGGCTCGCCGTCGATTTCATGGAGCACGGCTGGAGCCTAAAACACCTCCATCACCTCATCGTCACCAGCGCCACCTATCAGCAATCTTCGGTCGTAGTTCGGGCTTTAGCCCGTTCTGAAAAAACCGACGGCATCAAGGTCGAACTACAAACCGACCCCAACAACGACCTCCTCTGGCGTCAAAACCGCCTTCGCCTCGATGCCGAAATCGTGCGCGACGTTTGCCTCGCCACCAGCGGCCTGCTTTCGCCAAAAATGGGTGGCGCACCCGTCTATCCGCCGATTCCTGAAGGCGTCATGTCCCTCGGCCAGGTCAAACGCGCTTGGCCTCTCAGCAAAGGCAGCGACCGCTATCGTCGCGGCCTCTACACCTTCATTTTCCGCGCCACTCCACCGCCCGCGCTCAGCGTTTTCGATGCGCCGGATGGCTTCAGCACCTGCACCCGCCGCATTCGCAGCAACACACCGCTCCAGGCTCTGACAATGCTCAACGACAGCGCCTACGTCGAGTTCGCCCAGGCATTGGCCGTCCGCCTGATCAAAGAAGCCAAAACCGACGATACCCGCATCACCCACGCCTTTCAGCTCTGTGTCGCCCGCCCGCTCAGTGCCGCCGAACGCCAATCACTCACCCATCTGCTGCAGGTCGAGCGCGATTCAGGTGCCACTGCTGCCCAAGCCTGGCAGGCGGTTGCCCGCGTCATGCTGAATCTCGACGAAACCATCACCCGGGAGTGAGATAGGCGTCGCTCTAGGTGCCGGACTCAACATTCTGCTCCTCCCACCGCGCCAGCAGCCACAGCACATCGGAAAGGCGGTTCAAAAAGCGGATGATTTCCTCATTGGGCATGCCGTCGCACGTTCCTTGCAAGTCGATGACACTGCGTTCGGCGCGGCGGCAGGCGACGCGGGCCAGATCGGCGTAAGCGCCGCTCATGACACCGGCTTCACCGGGCAGCGCCCAGCCTTTGATCTTCAAAGCGCCACCAGCCTCCAGTTTGGCCACCCAGTCGTCTAGCCAGGCCACGTTGGTTGCCGAAATGCGGTCCGGGTGCGTCTCGGCGTAGCGTGTTTCATCGCCAGGCGGGGTTGCCACCTCGCCCATGAGGCCGATGAGCCAACGTTGCACTTGCGGGACGATTTCTTGGGTCTCGCTGCGTGCCGCAGCGATGCGCAGCGGTCCAAGAGCGGCGTTCAGCTCATCCACTGCTCCGAGCGAGTGAACACGGGGGTGGGATTTGGCGAGTCGGCAGCCGAACAGCAGGTCGGTCTGGCCTTGGTCTCCTTTACGGGTGGCGATGGACATGTGGGAGGGGGCAGAAGTGAGAAGTGAGAAGTGAGAGGTCAGATGCGATGGAGTCACTCATCAGGGAAAGCGCTCTTGGGCGGTTCATTGAGCGGCATCGTCTCAGATGGTGGCGTTATCGGCATGACGGAGGTGTCGCCTTTCCGATACGCCCGCACCGTCCACCCAAACAGCAGCGCCAGCAATAGCGTGGCGGCGAGTCGAGCGGAACGGGAGGCGAGCATGA
Organism: Prosthecobacter sp.; assembly: GCA_041688535.1. GTDB lineage: Bacteria > Verrucomicrobiota > Verrucomicrobiia > Verrucomicrobiales > Verrucomicrobiaceae > Prosthecobacter. The sequence goes on along the minus strand of JBDNIB010000692.1, from coordinate 3,175 downwards.
GGCGAAACGGCTATTTTCAAGCTCAGGTGTCCTGCTTGCGGCGTTCCAGCTCGCGGCTGGCGCGTTCCAGTGTGTGGCGTTCCTCATTGGTGAGGCTGCCGATGCCGTGCTGGCCGATCTTGTCGAGAATCGGGTTCACCTCGTCTTCGATCAGCGTTTCAATGGGATCAGCCGGGCGTGCTGTTGTGGCGGCTCCGCGCGGCTTCTCCAGATCGACCGTCGGCCGTAGACGCGCGCGTGCCAATTCGGGTTTGCGAGCTCGCTGCGGCTGCCACTGGCTGGCGTAAGTCAGCGGGCTGCCGCCGTAGCCGAGGCTGCGCGCATAAAACCAGCCCAGCGCCGCACCGCCGAGATGCGCGAAGTAGGCGATCTGCATGCCTTCGGGCAGCACATTGAACAGTACCCCCGCCAGTCCGAACACCAACTGGATGACAAACAGCCCCTTGGCCAGCGTGCGCAGCCGCAGCCGCACCGGAATGATGAAATAGATGAGTGCGGTGATCTCCTCCTCCGGCATCACCACCGCCAGCGCCATCAGCAGGCCAAAGGCCGAGGCCGAGGCACCGACCAGCGTGGTCGTCGTGTCGTTTTGCACCCAGCTGTTCACCGCCATTTCCGCCGCCGCGCCCACGATACCCGCAAACAAATAGATCAGGGCAAAGTGACGGCTGCCAAACAGTTGCTGCACCGATTTCCCGGCGAACCACACCAAAACCATGTTCAACAGCAGGTGTCCCAGGCTGCCATGCACAAACATGTAGGTGAATAGCGTCCACACCTTGCCCTGGGCCAGTTCATGCACGCTGACGCCGCCCAGCGGCAGCACCTCGCCGCTCAACGGATGCCGGATCGACCCGACTTCAAACAGATACTGCATCACGAACACCGCGATGTTCAGCCCGAAGATGATTTGAAACGCCGTGAGATCACCCAACGTGCGCGTCAGCGAACGTTGCGGTGCCTCGCGCATGTAATCTCGATCATCTAGGGCCATAAGCGGGAATGTGCGCGCCCCAGCGTCAGGCGCGAGGTTTTTTTCATCGTCGGCGATGACAACCGGACGGAATCGGTTACGCTTTTCCACCTGCATGAACTCGACCACGGAATCCCTGCTTGCCGCCGTCTCTAAACATGGGGCGCAGGACGCCGCCGACCTGCTGGAGCGGGCTTCGGGTGAAGACGCGGCGAAAGTGCTCGAAGCATTGAACCCGCTGGTCGCCCAGCAGGTGATGGCGGAGATGGAGGAGGAGCCGCGCACCGCTGCCATCACCTTTGTGCCGAAAGAAAAGGCCATGCAGTGGGCCAGCAACCGCGAGCACCCTGAGGACAGCGTCGGCTGGCTGATGGAGTCGCCCGTGGCCGTCTTTAAACCCGCCGCCACCGCACGCGACACCATCAAGGAGGTGCGCAAGCTGGCGAAGAAAGCCTTCATCACTTACGGCTACATCACCGACGACCAGGACCGGCTGCTCGGCCTGCTGGTGATGCGGGACCTCATGCTCGCCGAGCCTGATGCCAGGCTTGCAGACGTGATGGTGCCAGATCCCTTCACGCTCGATCCTGAAATGGAGCTGACCGTTGCGATGAAGGTGGTCGTGAACAAGCACTACCCAGTTTATCCCGTGTGCGACAAAAAGGGCGTGCTGCTTGGTCTGGTGCGCGGACAGACCTTGTTTGAGGCCCGGGCCATCGAAATCAGCGCCCAGGTTGGTTCCATGGTCGGGGTGAAAAATGAGGAGCGCCTGTCCACGCCGCTGCTGCGCAGTCTGCGCTTCCGCCATCCGTGGTTGCAGATCAATCTTGTCACCTGCTTCGTGGCTGCTGCCGTTGTCGGTGTGTTTCAGGGCACGCTGGACCGCATGGTGCTGCTGGCGGTGTTTCTGCCGGTGCTTGCGGGCCAGTCCGGTAACACCGGGTGCCAGGCGCTCGCGGTGGCGCTGCGCGGCATGACACTGGGAGATTTAAAGGCCGGGGAAGAACGCAAACTCGTCTGTAAGGAAGGTCTGCTCGGCTTGTTTAACGGCATGCTCGTCGGCGTTTCCGCCGCTCTCGGCATGTATGTTTATGCACGAATCGAGGGGAATCCCAGCGCCCTCATGCTCGCTCTCGTAGTGTGGCTGGCCATGGTGGCGAGCTGCGTCGTCAGCGGTCTGAGCGGCGCGCTGATTCCGCTCACCTTGCGGAAATTCGGTGCTGATCCGGCCACCGCGTCGAGCATCTTCCTCACCACCGCCACGGACGTGATCAGCATGGGCACCTTCCTCGGTCTGGCGACGCTGCTGGTGCCATGATCGTCCTGCGCCGCGATGAATGGCAGGCGCGCATGCAGGCGCATCTCGAACGTGTCACCGCGCATGCAGATGCCTTTGTGGACCGCCGCAGCCGTGGCACGCAGCATCCAGTGCATGATTTTCTCTTCACCTATTACAGCTTTGCCCCTGCCAAGCTCAAACAATGGATGCCGCCGCTCGGCGTGAGTCTCGAAGTCAGCGCAGATGATCTCGCATCCTGCCCGTGGCTGCAAGGCGACCGCTTCATTCATGCGCACGGCCTACTGCGTCTCGATGAACGCCGCTTTGCCACCCGTGAACGTGAATTTTCCGCCTGGGTCGCCACCCTTTGCACGCGCATCCTCGGCAGGGCAGGGCGCTTCACCTGCTACGGCCTGAATGAGTGGGCCATGGTTTATCGCCAGTCTGCCGAGCAGGTACGGCATCAAGGTTATGAGCTGCGCCTGCCGCCACACGAACTTGCCGCATTCGTGGAGTCGTTCCCCGTCTGCTGTTCGCACTACGATGCGTTTCGCTTCTTCACGCCCGAAGCGCGACCGTTGAACTCGTTGCAGCCCACGCTCGATTCCCGCCCAGATCTCGAACAAGCCGCCTGCTTGCATGCCAACATGGATTTGTACAAGTGGTCCTCCAAGCTCTGGCCCTGGACCGGTTCAGACTTAATCGGCGACTGCTTTTTGCTCGCGCATGCGGGGCGTGATCTCGACATGCGTGCCAGCCCTTATGATCTGAGCGCTCTCGGCTATGAAGCGGTGAAAATCGAAACCGCAGAAGGCCGTGTCCAATATGAACGTGAGCAGCGTGATCTTGCTGCTCGCGCTGCCGTGCTGCGCCAGCAGTTGCTCGCCTGCTGCACCGTTTTGTCAGACCTGCGCGGCCATCAT
>JBDNIB010000691.1:0-1883 GCA_041688535.1 Prosthecobacter sp. | reverse complement strand
GGTCGTCATGTGCCCGATCAAACCCACATTCTCTTCGGACTCGGTGTGGACGCGAAGCTCGGCGACTCGATTGCCGTCACGCTCATCAGTTCGCTCGGTCTCAACCAGCTCAACGCCCACGCCGCAGTCGCACCACCGTCGGAAATGCTCCAGCCGCGTGCGGAGACGCCAGCACCTGCCCCGGCGGCGAAGCGTGAGCCTGCCGCGAAGAAAGCACCGCCTCCCCAGCCTGTGGAAACCCCTTCCGCCGATCTGCTTTTCAAAGCGGAGGAAATCGCCACCATTTTAGAGCAGGACCATGAACAAGAGTCCGCTCCCTGGCATGAAGAGGTGCAGGCGGAAGAGGAAGTGGCCGCAGAACTCGAACCGCCGGTGGTCGATCATGTGGAGGAACCAGCCTTCGAGGAGCCTGTGGCACCTGTGATTGCCGCCACGCCTGAAACCACCCGCATTCCTGTGCGGACACCTGCCGCGAAAGCACTCGCTGATGCTGCCCGCAGCAAGGAATCAACCCTCGCTACCGTCGTCGCCCGCAGTGTCACCTTGCAGACGGAGCATGCGCCCGCGCAGGATGATCTGCTCAGTTTTGACGAGCCTTCCGTCACCACCACGATCCACTCCGCCACGGTCATCGCCCACAAGCCAAATGCCACCGAGCAGCAAACCTTCAGCTTAGGCGAGGAAGACCGTGGCCGCTTCAAGGACACTGAACCTTCCATCGTTCAGGGTGAGGATCTGGATGTGCCCACCTGGATGCGTTTGAAGAAGAAGCTGCGCAGATAGGCAGATAGCCTGGAGCTTTATAAGCGGTTGGCTGACGGTCGATGTCTTGCATCCACAGATGATCTGCGGCAGACGTGCGTATGCCCGATCCCCTTTGGTTTAAAGATTCCGTCATTTATCAACTCCACATCCGTGCTTTCTGCGATGGGAATGGCGACGGCATCGGCGATTTTCGCGGGCTGATTTCGAAGCTCGACTATCTGGAGCAGCTTGGCGTCACCGCACTGTGGTTGCTGCCGTTTTATCCTTCACCACTGCGTGATGACGGCTACGACACGGCGGATTACATGGATGTAAACCCGACCTACGGGACGCTGGCTGATTTCAAGGAATTCCTCGACGAGGCGCACCGGCGCAACATGCGGGTCATCACCGAGCTGGTGCTCAATCACACCAGCGATCAGCATGCGTGGTTCCAGGCCGCCCGTCGGGCCAAACCGGGCTCGCCGGAGCGTGATGTTTACGTCTGGAGCGACACCCCGGAGCCCTATCATGAGGCGCGGATCATCTTCAAAGACTTTGAGCCGTCGAACTGGACCTGGGACCCGGTGGCGAAGGCGTATTTCTGGCATCGCTTCTATGCGCATCAGCCCGACTTGAACTGGGACAACCCGGAAGTCGAAAAAACCATGTTCAAGACCATCGACTTCTGGCTCGCCATGGGTGTGGACGGCCTGCGGCTCGATGCGGTGCCGTATTTGATCGAACGCGACGGGACAAACTGCGAAAACCTGCCCGAAACCCACGCGATCCTGCGACGCCTGCGGGCGCACATCGACAGCAAATTTCAGGACAAGATGCTGCTGGCAGAGGCCAATCAATGGCCAGAGGAAGCCGCCGCGTACTTCGGCAAGGATGGCGACGAGTGCTCCATGGCCTTCCATTTCCCCGTGATGCCGCGCCTCTTCATGGCGTTGCAAATGGAGGACCGCTTCCCGATCATCGACATTTTGGAGCAGACGCCCGCCATCCCGGCAAACTCACAGTGGGCTATGTTCCTGCGAAATCACGACGAGCTCACGCTCGAAATGGTCACCGACGAGGAGCGTGACTACATGTATCGCGTTTATGCGTCAGACACTCGCGCGCGCATCAATCTC
>JBDNIB010000690.1:0-8840 GCA_041688535.1 Prosthecobacter sp. | reverse complement strand
CATGGCGGAATTTTCGGGGGGCAGTGGAGTCGGGCATGAAAGATCAGAGTTGAACCATAAAGCATGCGCGCAGGAGCCTTGCAAAGCTAAATCTGCCTGTCCATCTTCACGCCATGAAAGACGATCCCTCCCTCCCCGCCGATGCGCGCTTCGAAACGCGGGCCATTCACGTTGGCCAGGACTACCGCAGCGAGACCGGCGCGGTCATCCCGCCGATCTACATGACCTCCACCTTCGAGACGGGCAATCCCACTTGCTTTGACTACACCCGTTCCGGCAATCCGAACTTCCGCAACCTCCAGTCCACGCTCGCCAGCCTCGAAAACGCGCAGCACTGCACCGTCTTCGCCAGCGGCCTCAGCGCCATCCCCGCCGTGCTGTTTTCGCTCAAAACGGGCGACACCATCCTCTCCGAACAACAGATCTACGGCTGCACCTATCGCATCTTTGAAAAGGTGCTGCGGCGCTTCGGCGTGAAGATCAAATACGCCAACCTCGCCAATCGCGAGAACTACGATCTCATCACCCGGCTCAAGCCCGCCCTCGTCTGGCTCGAATCCCCCACGAATCCGCTGCTGAAAATCCTCGACATCAAGGCCATCAGCGCTGCCGCGCATAAAGTCGGCAGCGCCGTCGCCGTGGACAACACCTTCGCCTCCAGCCTGCTCCAGCAGCCGCTCGATCTCGGTGCCGATCTCTCCCTGCTCAGCACCACCAAATACACCAACGGCCACAGCGACTGCCTCGGCGGTGCTGTTTGCTCGAAATCCGACGAGTGGCAGGAAAAAATGATCTTCGCGCAGAAGGCGCTCGGTTTGCAGCCCAGCCCGTTCGACGCCTGGCTCGTCTCGCGTGGCGCGAAGACCGAGGCCGTGCGCATGGAGCGGCATTGCTCGAATGCTCTCGAACTCGCCCAACGGCTCGAAAAGCGCAAAGGCGTCACGAGCGTGAAGTATCCCTTCCTCGCCAGCCATCCGCAGCACAAGCTCGCGAAGAAGCAGATGGCCGGTGGCGGCGGCATGCTGCTGGCTGATTTCGGCCACAGCTACAGCGATGCTCTCACCTTCATCCGGCGCCTGCGCCTCTTCACGCAGGCAGAGAGCCTCGGCGGCATCGAAAGCCTCGTCGCGCATCCCGCCAGCATGACCCACGCCGCCATTCCCAAAGACGCCCGCGAAGCCGCCGGCGTCACCGACGGCCTCGTGCGCTTCTCCGTCGGCATCGAGCACGTTGAGGACTTGTGGTCGGACATTGATGCGGCATTGAAGCAGCGCAAATGACCGATCAGCTCACATCCAACGCCTGCTCGAACAACTCATACACCAGTGATCTTAGGCCAGCGTAGATGCATTCTGCCACCTGCTGGCCTCCATCCGTGCGCTGACGAAAAATAACGCGATAGGAACCTGATCGAAGCCGGTGATAACCGGCAAGCCTGGCGTCGAGCGGCTTGATGCCGGCCTTGCCTTTGGCGAGCTTGTGCAGCTCGTCCCGGAGGCGTTTCTTGGTTTGCGGAGCCAGTTGCGACACGAAACCCAGCACCTGATCGGATAGTTCAACCCGCAGCGTCATCGAGCGCGGAGAGCGGCTGGAATTTTGTCTTACCTGCCTCGTAGGCGCGAATCGCTTTCATCGCTTTCTTGTCCTGCATGACGTCAATCGTCTCCAGAATGGACTCCATCCTGTCACGCGACAGAAAGAAACCGACGACCTGCTTGTTCTTGGTGATCGGCACGGGTCGCTGCTGCGACTCGCGAACAACCGACGACAGCTTTTTCTGCGCTTGGGCGATGGTGTAAGCGGCTGGCATGTGGACTGTTACGACATCCGGGCAATGCGATCAACGCGAGTTTCACCCTCTATTTCTTTGCGTCTCAGCCTCTTTGCGTGAAGAAACAGCCTCCTCCCCCAATGACCGATCACCTCACGCACCCCCTCTGCCACGCCGATGACCTCGGCAAGGCGATCCCGGACCACGAATTCGGGGTGTCCGTGTGCCTGCCGCTATGGCAGCATGTGATCGGCTATGAGGAAGGCGATCAGGAGATCGTGGCGAAATTCAAATCCGGTTACCCGCGGTTCTGCTGCCCGCCAGCGATCACGCGGCTGTTTGAGGCTGCGGAACAGGAATTCGCCGCCGCAGGCGAGCGCTGTCTCGTCTTCCCGCGTCGCGTGCATGCGCAGCGTTGCATCGAGTTCATCCAAACGGGCCGTGCAGTCGAATGGACGGCGCATCAGCTCGGCGTCGCCGTGTTTCCGGCAGACAGCTATGTGAAAGCCCGCAAGTTCTGGCGCTTTTGCGGCGAGTGCGTGAGCACCCGCCAAGCCAGCGATGCGCTGGGCACGCTGAAGAGCACGACGAGCGCCGAAGAGGGCCAGGCGGCGAATCGAATCATTCGCGAACGCATCGCGCAGCACGCCGGGCAGCAGCCGGAAGACGTGTTTCTGTTTCCCTCCGGCATGGCGGCCAATTTTGCCGTGCATCGCATGCTCACGCACCTTTTTCCGAGTCGAAAAACCGCCCAGCTCGACTTCCCGTATGTCGATGTGTTGAAACTCCAGCAGATGTTTGGCAGCGGCGCGCACTTCCTGCCGCTGATCAAGGACAGCGAGTATGACGAACTACGCACCCTGCTGCAAAACGAGCCGCTCGCGGGCATCTTTTGCGAAGCGCCGAGCAACCCGCTGCTGCGCTGCGTCGATTTCGAGCGCCTGCTCGCCATCCGCGCCGATGCGCAGCCGGGCGTGCCGATCATCGTCGATGACACCATCTCCACCGTCGCGCATGTGGACGCGCACCGCGTCGCCGATGTCGTCACGACGAGCCTGACCAAGAGTTTCTCCGGCGCGGGCGATGTGCTGGCTGGCAGTGTCGTCTTAAACCGCAACTCACCGCACCACGCCGCCTTTGCCGCCTTCCTCACGGCCAATGCCGACCACGAGCTCTGGCGCGGCGATGCCGTGGCGCTGGAACTCAACAGCCGCGACTTCGCGCAACGTGCCACCACCATGAGCCGCAATGCGCAGGCGCTCGTCGACCATCTGCGCACGCATGCCAAAGTCGAGCGCGTCTGGCATGCGAGCAGCGAAGGCGGGCGCGGCTACGAACATATCCGCCGCGAAAACGGCGGTCATGGCTGCCTGTTCTCCTTCACGCTCAAAAATCCCGCGCAAACCAGCGCCAAGGTCTTCGACGCTCTCCGTGTGACCAAAGGCCCAAGCCTCGGCACCAACTTCACGCTCGCGTGTCCCTACACCCTACTCGCGCATTATGACGAACTCGACTGGACCGAAAGCGTCGGCGTCAGCCGCTGGCTCATCCGCGTGTCCGCCGGCCTCGAAGACGCAGCAGACTTGATCGCACGCTTCGACGAAGCGCTGGCGGCTTGAGTAAATTCGATTGGCAATCGAAGGCTACGGCGGGCGTTTCCGCAACCGCCCCAGGTAAGTCAGAAAGTGCCCCAGCCCGCTGAACTTGAACTGCGGATCGGGCCAGTGCTCGATCACATAGAACGCGAAGTAATACGCCCGGCAAAAACCCCACACGCACAGTCCCAGCAGCAGCGCCGTGCGCCAGCTCCAGTTCTCGACGAGCAGGATCGTCGCCGACATCAGGCCGATGAGCAGAAACAGCCAGCCCTTGAGCCACATGGCACGGGTGGAGTGGAGATCGCGCATATGGGCGGCCTCGGCTTTACGCGGCCAAAGCCTCGTGCTGGAGCAGCAGCAGTTCACTGCGATGGCAGGTGCGCAGGCCGAGTGTCTTCCCATGGAGATCGACAAACTCCACCTCAAACTCATCGGGCGTGTAAACCTCCACGACCGCTCCCACCTGTCCGACAGACAGGCCTTCGGCAGGTACGGGCTTCAGCAGCGCGACGCAGTCAAATTGATGGATGGGCCGGGATTCCATGACGGGGTTTGTGGGTGAATTCATAACACATGAAAGGTGACCAAACGAGGTGATTTTTCGCCATGGCGCACGATCCAAATCGCCCGCACCAGAGCTGATCTGGACTGATGTGTGAGCATAAAATCCATCTCATAGTGCTGCCCATGCGGCGTCAGCTTGGTGGGCACGCATTCGTAGCGCTGTGCGCGGCATGAAGACGCTCCAGGGTTTCTTGCGCGTGTTCCCGCCGCAAACCCAGCGATGCTTCAAACACGCGTGCCTTGTGCTTGCCCACCGGATGGTCGGGGCTGAGCGAGTAATCGCGCAGCTTCTCGATCTCGACGATCGCTTCTTCGGCATTCGGCAGTTTCACAGCATCACTTCTTCTCCAGCTTCACATAGTCCACGCCGACCATGAACTTCGGCAGCGCGTTCGCGTTGGTGCCGCTGAGGGTGATCGTGAGCTGGTGCTCGCTGGCGTCGAGCGTGTGCGTGCCCCAGTCGAGCGCGTCGCTGTGGATCACCTCGGGATTGTAGCCGTCCCAGCCGGTGGCGACGGGTTTGCCGTCGAGGGCGATGTCGAGGATGCCGTAGTCCTTGGCCTTCGTCAGGGCGGCGGTGAGAGCGTAGCTGCCTTTTTCCTTCACGGGAATCGCCAGCGTGAGCTTGTCGCCCTGCTTGCCGCCGATCCACCAGAGCTGTGAGCCGCCGCTCCAGGCACCGCCGAAGCCGCCCATGCCCTGGGGTTTGGCACTGCCGCCGGTTTTGGTCAAAACCTTGAGTGCCTCGCCTTCGAGTGCTCCGGGTATTGTAGTTCCGCCTTTAGGCGGCTTCTGACCGGCTGAAGCCGGTACTACAGAACCGCTTTGGAGGTATTTGACGAGGTCAATGACCTGCTCTGGCTTGAGAGCATCAAAGAAGCCCTCCGGCATCGTGCTGAGCTTCGACACCTCGCGCTTGGCGATGTCCGCCTGCGGTAGCGTGAACTCCACCCCGCCCATCATGGCGATCTTCACGGCCGCGGGGCCTTCCTCTTTGACGACACCGCTCATGACACGCCCGTCCTTCATGGTGAAAAGATTGAGCTGGTAGTCCTTGCCGATCACCGCATTCGGATCGAGGACGTTTTCGAGCAGGTAGTTCAAATCAGCGCGATTGCTGCCCGTGATGTCCGGGCCGACGTTTTGGCCTTCGCCGAAGAGTTTATGACACTGGCCGCAGGTGGCGGTGTAGAGCAGCTTGCCCTTCGCCAGATCGCCTTTGGCCAAAACGTCGGGCGTGAGCAAGGCGCGGTATTTGTTCATGCGCTCGCCGAGATCGGCCTTCGGTGCATTCACATCGCCCCAGGCGGACTTGATCAGCGCGTTGATCTCCGCGTCATCGAACGCAGTGAGCTGGCGCACTAGGAAGGGCGAAAGGGCCGTGGCAGGCACGGTTTTGGCCGCCACGGCCTTCAGCAGCGCTTTCGAGCCTTCACGCGTCGAGGCGAGGGTGTTGATGGCATCGGGGAATTCGTTGGTGGAGAGCTTTGGCAACAGGGAGGACAGAACGGCGGGAGTGTTGGAGTCGCGGAGTGACTCCAGGGCCTGAATGGCCTTGCGCCGAAGTGAAACGGGCGCGTCGTGAGTGAGGAGCTGCTGTAGGATCGGAGCCGTGGCGGCATCGCCGGTCTGAATGAGAATGCCGAGCGCGTGCTCGCGTTCTTTTGCGGTGGCGTTGGCGAGCGCTAGGCGAGCGCGGAAGTGCTGGAGGGCGTCCTTGTCGCCGAACAAGGCGCTGAGTTCGGTGACTAGCTGCTCGGCTGTTCGAGTTTGGGGTATTGTAGTCCCGGCTTTAGCCGGTCCGGCGGATCCAGAACCGCCTGAAGGCGGAACTACACTACTTCTGAGCTTCGCCGCCGTCGCTACCCCATCTGGCGGCATGGTGAGTTTGCCCGCACCGCGAGCGCTGCTCAGGATCATCGTCAGCGTGGCCTCGCGCTTGGCGGCGTCGGGTTCCTTGGTGAGTTCGCTGAGCATCGACGCTCGGCCCGTGTCATCGAAGGAAAGACGGCGGTAGATGAACTCGGTGACCTTCGGCAGCTTCGACACCCGCGCGAGTTCCAGCCCGACCTGCGGATCGGCTCCGACGAGCGGCTCGATGCCATACCAGATCAGCAGCGGGATCATCGGGTCGTCCTTGTCCTCGCCGTGCTTGAGGAGGGCGGCTGCGAGGGATTGGCGTTGGTCTTGCGGGAGCCGTTGGAGCGCGGAGGCGAGTTCGCGACGAACTGTTGAATCAAAGTCTTTACTATCGGCCATCTTTATCAAGGCCGCGTCCAAAGGCCCATCTCCACTCTCTTCAGTCGTGAGTCGGATTGCCCATCTAGCTGATGCACTGTCTGTGTAGTTCGAGAGAAACTCTCCATCTCCTATCGCCCAAATAGCATGACACAACCACATCGCTTTCAGAGTGGATGCGTCATACACTTTCTCGGATGGCTCATTGAATGGACTTTCAAAGATGAGTCGGCCATCCAAGAACTTGCCTGCGGAAGTGAGTGCCTTCGAAGCCTTGTCCACGATTAAATTATTCTGCCGAGCCCGTTCCATCAATACTCGTCTCGCCATGCGCGAGAACCACTCGTTCTCCGTCTGCACGGCGAGTTTGGCAAGGGCTTCATCACCTTCCTTTGCGAGATCGCCCTTCCAAGGCTTCCAGCCTTCGTAGCTGATGCGGTAAATCCGTCCGTTGCTCCGATCCCAGTTCTCCACGGCGTTGCTGCCGCGATGGCAGATCTGCTGGTCGCTCCAGTCGCTGACGTAGAGCGCACCGTCGGGGCCGACTTTTTGGGTGACGGGGATGAAGTGCATGTCGTTCGCCCGCAGGAAATCCGCGCCGTGCTTGCCGATGTAGCTGCTGCCGTGGACATCGGTGTAGTTCGTGACGAGGCGATGGCCGTGGAGGTTGCCGAAGATCAGTTGATTGCGATAGGTCGGCGGGAAGAGGCTGCTCTGATAGATGGCGAGGCCGCAGTGCGCGTGACCGCCGCCGAGGGCGTTGGTGTCGTCGGTGACAAAGCCCGCGCCGGTGGTCCGGTCAAGTCCGGGTGGGCGCGGATTGCCGGCGTAGTGCACGTGGTCGGCGATGGTCTTGATGTCCTCATACGTGTAGGGATTGAAGTGCTGCCCGGCCTGCCGCTGATAACGCCCGCCCGGCACGATGTGGTAGAGATGCGGGATGACGCAGGCGGTGACGAAGAACTCGCCGTACTGGTCGTAATCCAGCCCCCAGGGATTGCTGGTGCCTTCGGCGAAGATTTCAAACTGATGCCGCACGGGATGGTAACGCCAGATGCCGGCATTGATGGGCAGCCGCTGATCGTCCGGCGTACCGGGCCGCCCGACGCGGCTGTGCGTGAAGACGCCGTGGCAGCCGTACAGCCAGCCATCTGGGCCCCAGATGAAGCTGTTCAGTGTCTCGTGCGTGTCTTGCGAACCCCAGCCGTCGAGGAGGGCGTAGGCGGTGAAATTCAGGCCGGGGACTTGCGGACGCTGATCCGTCGGATCGGCCGGATCAGGCTGATCATTCCGATCTTTGTCTGGAATGAACATCAAATACGGCGCAGCTCCGACCCACACGCCGCCGAACCCTAGCTCAATGCCGCTGACGAGATTCAGGCCTTCGCAGAAGATTTTGATCGTCTCGAAGGTGCCGTCGCCGTCCTTGTCTTCGAGAATCTTGATGCGGTCCTGACCGGCACCGACGTCGCGCGGCTTCGGGTAGCTGTTGCCTTCCACGACCCAGATGCGCCCGCGCTCATCGAAGGTGAAGGCGATGGGCTGCACGAGGTCCGGCTCGCTGGCGATCAGCTCGGCTTTGAAGCCGCCGGGGAGCTGCATGGCCTTCAACGCATCCTGCGCTGATTGACCATGCGCGTAGTCCTTCTGCGGGATGAGTGCCGGGCCGTACATTTTCTTCGGTGTGAGGTCCGCAGTGGTGTCTTTGCGCTCCTGCGTGAGAATAAAGACGCCCGCTTTATTGCCGACGACGATGTCGGGCAGGCCGTCGCCATTCACATCGCCCACCTGCACATCGGTGCCGACGCCGCTTTCGGCATCGACGAGATGCGGGACGAAATCGACCCCGCCCTTGCCATCGCACTTGGTTTGATACCAGTAGATGACGCGTGCGCCACGCTCGTCGGGATCGTGGCCATTGTGCGCCCAGTAGCGTTTGCCAGTGACGATGTCCTTGATGCCATCGCCGTCGATGTCCGCGAGATGTGCGGCGTGCGGCTGGGAAAAGACGATCCCGTAGTCGTTGTCCTGCGGCTGCTCGCTGGCGAGCATGACGCGTTTCCAAGTCGGCTGATCCGCAGATTGCGCAGATTTCACCGATTGGAGGAAAACGGCGACGCCGTAGCGATGTGCGGCGAGGCTGGTGAAGACGTCGTTCGTGCCGTTGCCATCGAAGTCATACGCGAACATTTGCGCACCGCCGCCGACACCGGCGGCGAAGTTGTGCTGGGTAAATGGTGAGGCTGAGTTTCCACCCACCATGTCGAGGATACCGTGATTCTCCCACCAGCGGCGCGCTTCGAGCAAGTCCAGTTTCCCGTCGCCATTCACATCGCCAACACCGAGGCCGTGGGTGAACTTCGCGACGCCCATGTCGCCGCTGACAGCGACGAAAGGCCATTTCTCCGTCGGCTTCTCCCAATTCGGCGCGAACCAGCCAAACCGACCACCCGTGCTGCACACGATCTCCGGTTTGCCATCGCCAGTGATGTCGGTGAAGACGGGGGATTCGTTGTCCACCACGTCGGCGACGATGTGCATGGACCAGGGCTTGTCATCGTGCGTGCCGGGATTCAGGTAAAGCCGCGCTTCTTTGCCGGGGAAGCCGAGGATGAGGATGTCATTCTTCTGGTCGGCGTTGAAGTCGTGGACGTAGGCGAAGAAGTTGT
>JBDNIB010000689.1:0-3421 GCA_041688535.1 Prosthecobacter sp. | reverse complement strand
CGACAACTGTTGAGCGAAGGAATTGCAAATCCAATGCTCCGAGAAAATTTGAACATTGGGATTTTGAGTTAGCCAAGCGCACATTCCTCGTTCGATAAGATCAGTATTCTTTGCAGAAAAGGTTACAAATTCGTAGCTCATAGATTTCGTTTGTTGAAGTTGTTGCACCTACTGGCACGCTTCGCACGTCTCGCCATTGCGCATGGCTTCGATGGAGCAGGCTTGGACTTCTGCGGCGGTGTAGTCGCGTTTGGTGGTGTCCTGACCGACGACGCCACGGAGTTCTTTCCGCACTTCGACGTCGGCTTTCTCGATGTTGCTGGCGCTGCGGGTGCGGAGGTAATAGGTGGTTTTGAGGCCTTTTCTCCAGGCACCACGGTACATGTGGGAGAGGGTGCGGAGATCGCACTCGCCACTGAAGAGGTTCACGGATTGGGATTGGTCGATCCACTTCTGCCGACGGGCGGCGGCGTCGATGAGCCAGCTCCAATCAATGCTGTAGGCGGTGGCGTAGCGGCGCTTGAGGTCTGCGGGGATTTCCTCGATGCCTTCGATTTCGCCATCCATGTACTTGAGCTTGTTCTGGATGTCGGCGGTCCACAGGCCGCGTTTTTTGAGGTCGCGGATGATGTAGGGATTGAGGAGCATGAAGTCGCCGGAGAGGTTGGACTTCACGAGCATGTTGCTCATGAGCGGCTCGATGCAGGGGCTGCTGCCCATGATGTTCGAAATGGTGGCGGTGGGGGCGATGGCGAGGACGTTGCTGTTGCGCATGCCGTGCTTGGCGATCTTGGCGCGCAGGCCAGACCAATCCATCTTGCCGCCGCGTGGGACATCAATGTCCAAGCCGCGTTCCTGGGCAAGGAGATCGACGGTGTCCTGGGGCATGAGGCCGCGATCCCATTTGCTGCCTTTGTAGGTGGAGTAGGTGCCTTTTTCGGCGGCGAGGTCGCTGCTGGACTCGTAGGCGTAGTAGGCGACGGCTTCCATGAATTCGTCGTTGAACTCGACGGCTTCCTTCGAGGCGAAGGGGATGCCTTTGCGATAGAGGGCGTACTGCAGGCCCATGACGCCGAGGCCGATGGGGCGGTGGCGGGTGTTGGAGGTGCGGGCGGCCTCGGTGGGGTAGAAATTGATGTCGATGACGTTGTCGAGCATGCGCACGGCGGTGCGGATGGTCTCGCGCAGCTTGCTGTGGTCGATGCCGCCAGCGTCATCAAGGTGGTTGTCGATGAGGACGGAGCCGAGGTTGCAGACGGCGGTTACGTCGGCGCTGGTGTTGAGGGTGATCTCGGTGCAGAGATTGCTGCTGTGGATGACGCCGACGTGGTCCTGCGGGCTGCGGACGTTGCAGGGGTCTTTGAAGGTGATCCAGGGATGGCCGGTCTCAAAGATGGACTTGAGCATCTTCTTCCACAGTTCCACGGCTTCGATTTCGCGCCCGAAGATCTGGCCGGTCTTGGCGATGGCTTCGTATTCGGCGTAGCGTTTTTCAAAGGCGCTGCCGTAGAGTTCGTGAAGATCAGGGACTTCATTGGCACGGAAGAGGGTCCAGCCTTCGCGGGCCTCCATGCGCTTCATGAAGAGGTCAGGAATCCAGTTGGCGGTGTTGAGGTCGTGGGTGCGGCGGCGTTCGTCGCCGGTATTCACGCGGAGCTGGAGGAAGTCTTCGATGTCGTTATGCCAAACTTCAAGGTAGGCACAGCCGGAGCCACGGCGTTTGCCACCCTGATTGACGGCGATGAGCTGATCATTGTGCAGCTTGAGGAAGGGGATGACGCCCTGGGATTCGCCGTTGGTGCCTTTGATATAGCCGCCGGTGCCACGCACGCTGGTCCAGGAGCCGCCGAGGCCGCCGGCCCACTTGGAAAGGAAGGCGTTTTCCGCGATGCCACGGATCATGATGGACTCGATGCTGTCGTCCACCTTGTAGAGGTAGCAGGAGCTGAGCTGGCTGTGCATGGTGCCGCTGTTGAAGAGCGTGGGCGTGCTGGAGCAGAAGCGGCGGCCTTTGTAGAGCTTGTAGAGGGCGATGATCTTGTCCTCGGGGTTCTCCTTTTCCTGAATGCAGAGGCCCATGGCGACACGCATCCAGAAGAGCTGGGGGGCTTCGAGGCGCTTGCTGGGCTTGATCTTTTTATCGACGATCAGGTAGCGGTCGTAGAGGGTCTGAATGCCGAGGAAGTCGAAGTCCATGTCGGCGGCGGGGTCGAGCGCGTCGGCGAGCTTGTCGAGGTCGTACTCGAGCAGGCGGGGGCTGATGCGGTCGATCTCGACACCACGGGCGAGATTGCGGCGGAAGGCACGGCGGTGGAAGTCGCGCAGGGACTCGATGCCGTCGCGGACGATGTCCCAGCCGAGGACTTCCTCATAAATGTAGCTGAGGCGGATGCGGGCGGCGAACTTGGTGAAGTCGGCGTCCTTTTGCATCAAGGTCTTGGCATTGAGGATGATGGTCTGGCGCAGGTCATCGAGCGTGATGTCGGAGTTCAGCGAGCGTCGCAGCTCCATCTCGATCTCGTTGCGAGAGATGCAGAGGTCGAGGCCGAGGATGGCGAAGTCGATGCGCTTCTTGAGATCGGCACCGTCCCACAGGAAGGTCTCGGTGGGGCTGGCTTTGACGACAATGAGGGCCTGCTGCTGCTCGCTGTCCTGATCGTTGGCGATCTCGGCAGCGACGATTTCATCGTCGCGCATGTTGGTGCGCAGCGCACGGTACTGGATGTAGGAGCGGGCGACTTTGAAGAAGCCCTGCTTCATCAGCTCTTCCTCGACGAGGTTCTGCACGTCCTCGATGTGCATGAACTGCTTGTTTTCCTCCGCTGCGGCACGGCTGACGGCCTCGGCGATCTGCACGGCGGGCGTGGAGTCCATTTCCATGGAGAGGAAGGCTTTGCGCACGGCGATCTCGATCTTGTTGTGGTTCCACGGCACGAGCTGGCCGCTGCGGCGGATGACCTTGGTGGAGACGATCAGCGGCTGCGGCAGATTGTTGTCCGCGATGCTGTCATACTCCACACGCTTGCGCCGCTCCGCGAGGCTGCGGGCCACATCATGCGCATTATGCCGCACCAGTGCCCGCTCAATGCAATGATAAATGTCCTTCCCGCTCAGACTGCCGGCTCCCTCGGCAAGCTGGGCGGTGCGCTGGTGGATCTCCTCCGCCACGGCCCGCGAGATGGTCTGCACGAGCTGCTGATTTTTCTCATTGTAAATGTCGCTCTCCTTCTGCCGCGCCATGAACAGATCCGCCAAGGCGCTGCCCACGGTGTCGGCGATCTCGCCCATGTCGAAGTCACGCTCATCACCGCCGACTTTCACCTTGATGGCGGCGGCTTTGGAGTCACCGGTACCAACCGTCAGCGCGCTCCATTCGAACTGGGGCTTTTGGCCTTTCGGGGTGTGGGCGACTCTTTTGAGG
>JBDNIB010000080.1:0-1580 GCA_041688535.1 Prosthecobacter sp. | reverse complement strand
TTAGCTGGGTCAATCTCATCATCATAAAACAACGCGGCTCCGGTTCGCAGTTTTCATGCCGATAAAGTCGCCGGAGCGGCGCGCACCTAGGCCACCGCTCGCGTATTGTCAAACCTTGCACGCCCCGCCATGCGCTCCATGTTCGCCACCATGGCTCTCAACATCAACGACGAAATCATCGACGACGAAATCATCGAGGCGGAATTCCGCCACATCAAAGGACACTTCGAGCGCACCCTACAGGTCGCCTGCTGTGAGCGCGACCCCGAGTTCCGTGGCATGGCCAAGGACAACCTCATCTCCCGCGCCCTCCTCGGCCAGGAAAGCCGCCGCCGCTTCCCCGAAGTCGATGACGCCGACGTCACCGCCCGTTTGACCAAGCTCATCGACGAAGCCGGTGGCGAGACGCAGTTCTACCTGAACATCGGCATGCCCGTCAAAGACGAGGCCCTCATTCGCGACAACGTCGCCGGTGGGGTACGCCTCGACAAAACGCTCGGTGCCATCTACGCCCCCGAACCCGAACCAACCGCAGCCGAATTGCAAGCCTACTACGCGGCCAACCAGGAGCACTACCTGACCCAGGAGGAGATCCAGGCCGCCCACATCACCAAAAATCTCCAGGGAGCAAAAACCCGGCTCGAAGTTTATCAAATCATGCGCGATCTCCGCGTGCAGCTCCTCGCTGGAGCCGATTTCGCCAAGCTCGCCGAAGAGCACCGTGCCGATGAGCAGCAGCAGGTGGACCTCGGCTGGTTCAAACGCGGTGAATTCATGGAGGAATTCGAAAACATCGCCTTCTCCATGAACGAGGGCGAAATCAGCCCCGTCTTCAACACCCAGCTCGGCTTTCACATCTGCACCGTCACCGGCCGCAAGCCGCCCGTGCCGCGTCCCTATGAGGAAGTGCGTGAGGATGTCAAAACACGCCTTCTGGAGGAGCATCGCGACAAAAAATTCAACGCCTTCCTCGAAGAACTCAAAACCGCCGCCAACATCGAAGACACCGAGCCCGAAGAAAGCGAAAGCTCCGGCCACTGAGCCTCATTCGTATTGTAGTACCGGCTTTAGCCGGTTCTCCAGCACCGCCTGAAGGCGGGCCTACACAACACCCCTCACACCTTCGACATCACCGGCACCGTCGAACGATAGACCGCTTCCTCCGGCTCCGGCAGTGAGTCCACCGGCGGCCCAGGAAAATTCTCGTCCACGAAGCGCCGCCAAGTGTCCCGCGTCTTTTGCGAGATCATCCCCTGCACCGTGTCACCGCAGTTTCCGCAGATCATCACGCTGTGCAGCAGTCCCACGCCCTCGCACACGCCGGTGATCACAAAGTCCTCCAGGCCCGGCGCATGCCGTGACGCGTTGCACACCGCGCAGGCCTCCAGATTGCGGTCCAGCGTCACCTCCTCGTCCTGAAACTGCGCCAGCCGCTGTTTCGACTCTTGGGAGAACTCCTCCATCATCTTCGTGCGGCAGTGGTCGCACAGCGCATACTCCATCACACACTCGCCGCGCTTGTACGCCTTCGAGATTTGAAATCCGCCGGGGAAATCCGGCAGCGATTCCCCACAGCGTGT
>JBDNIB010000688.1:0-1797 GCA_041688535.1 Prosthecobacter sp. | reverse complement strand
TTCCTGCATGAGATTGAACTGCCCTTTGACAACAATCTCGCAGAGCGGGATCTGCGCATGATGAAAGTGCAGCAGAAGATCTCCGGCTGCTTTCGCAGTGAAGCAGGAGCCAAAGTCTTTTGCGTGATCCGCAGCTACCTAGCTACCGCGCGCAAACAAGGCGTGAACCTCATCACCAGCATCCGTAACGCTCTCGACGGAACTCCCTCCTGCTTCGCTAGGGGTGCTGAATAGTTACGCCGAGTGAAACAAACTTCTGCGTTCCGCCGCGGTTCTTCTGGCTAAGGATTTGGTCAAAGTAGTGGCAACTCAGGAGATGCCGAACGAGGGCGGGCGACGGTGAAGCTGGGGTGAACTTAATGAGCGCGACATTCTTGATGGCGAAGTGCGGCTCGTCTTCCACAAGAACCGGTGAACCAATTGTCCCAATCATCGGCATGATGATGTCTCCACGATCCATCTTGGAGCGTCGATTGACTTGTTCGTAGTCCGATTCGGAGATGTAGTTCACATCTGAAAGGTCAACCGTCCCGCCGCTGAGGTTCTTCGACGTGACGAGTGGATAGCCACCTTCGGAAACATATTTCGGCGAATCGTGCGTGCCGTCGCGGACATCACAAACGTCGCCCATCCGCGAAACTGGAAACGCTTTCCGATTCGTCACGGGGTCGCCGAAGAGGTCGAGGAAGAGGGATTGGGTGAGGGAGTCGAGTTGGGCGAGGGCGGCGCGGCGCTTGGCCCGCAACGCCACCGCCCGGTCCAGCACCTCCGCAATCCGCCGCTGCTCCGCCAGCGGCGGCAGGGGGATTGGCAAGTCGCCGACCACTTGGCGCGTGATTCCTTTGATTGTAGCGCCACGGGCGTGGCGCTCAAAGTGTGGTTCTTGGCTCTTTAGAAATTCGACGAGATAGGGAGCGTGCAAACGCGACGAATCTGGCGTGAGCGCGGTGATGTCTTGGCTGAAACAAAGGTCCACGCCTGCAGTGCCCACTTTGCCAACGCTGGTGCGCGTGACCAACAAGACAGTTCCCGCCGGAACGCGATTGGTAGCTGAACTCGTGACAGCTTCCTTCGTGATGAAGCTCCGTGCATTCGTGACGATGGGCGAGGTTATGTCGGCGCCTGTAATCCACGGGATGTCGCCCTGAAAGTATCGCTCAACGCTCTTACTCGGCGTGCCACCGTTTTGAAACGAGCACACTTCTCCAATCGTGATTGCACGGCGTGCTTTCACTTCAGCATCCCCTCCAGTTCCTTCATGCCCTGCTGAATCTCCGTCTCCAGCTTGGCGTGCAGGCGGGGCGTTTCGGGGACGGGATTCATGGCAGGATGGTGTAACTGATCACCTGCACGCCGGGCACTTGATTGAAGTGGTCCACATTGTGCGTGAGCACCGGCAGGTCTGCCTCCAGTGCGGCGGCGGCGATCCAGGCATCTCCAGTGCCAGGGGTGATGCCTTTGGACTGAAGCTCCGAGGCGATACGGGCTGCCCGCAGCACTTGCGCCTGAGTGGTGGGCAGCAGAGTGAAGCGGGCGAGGAAGTCCATCATCTCCGCTTCCGTGCGCCCCCGGTGAAAATGGCCGCGCGCAAACTCGTAGAGCACCATCCAAGGCAGCAATGGCTCGTGACCGATGAGGCGCTCGCGCAACGGCACGATGCGATCTTGGTGTTTGCGGTGCCGCCAGAGGTGGATGAGCACGGTGCTGTCGGCGATGAGCTTCATTCCGTCCAGGGAGCTGGTAAGGGCCGGTTCATTTCGGCCAGAAAGGCATCAAACTCAGCATCCGTGAGATCTG
>JBDNIB010000079.1:0-5067 GCA_041688535.1 Prosthecobacter sp. | reverse complement strand
TGCCGATCAGCACATTCGAGGTGCCGAGATCGAGCGTGAGATGGGTGGCACCCTTTTCTTCGGTGCGGGAACGGATCGCCGCCGAATGCGGCATCGTGCGCAGCTCTGGCAGTTCACGCACGATCTGGATGCCGGTGAAGGCAACGGGTCCGTGGCGGGAATCGTCGATGGTGATGCGGAAGTGTTGCCACATCGCAGGTGCTATGGGCAGGCGCAGGCGCTCGGTGCCGTTTTGACGGCAGAGCACTTCGCCCGTGCTCAGCGTCTGCCACGTCGTGCCGTCGTTGCTGGCTTGCAGCGTGGCGGCTTTGATGAAGTTGGCGGCGTTGGTTTGCAGCAGCACTTCCTGGATCGTGTTGCCGTCGGGCGGCTGAAATTCGAGCACTGTCGTGGTCGGATTCAGCGTGGCCTTGAAGCCTTCGGCTTTCACACTCGTCAGGCGCATGGGGCGTGGCAGCGCGATGATGTAGGGTGTCTCGACGCCAGCGGGGCTGATGACGCGCAGATCGTGAAACGGCGCGCCGCCCGTCGTGCGCGAGGCATCAAGCAGCGCGGATTCGAGTTCGAGACGGGTGAGGCCGGGCTGCGTGATGCGCACGGTCTGCCGGTGCGTCCACGCGGCGAAGTCAGCGGCGCTGGCGACCGAGGACAGGCACAGGGCGATGAGAAGGGGATGCGGGTTCATGATTGGATGCGTAGTCATGAGCTTTAGCTCGTTCTGGACGTGTTTGAGGTCGATGCAGACGAGCTAAAGCTCGGGATTACTTTTATCATCGGTGAGGAAGCGTTGATACAGGAACGAGGCGGCGAGGGCGATGAGGGCAACGACAATCAGCGCACCGATGCGATAGATGCTTTCGATGTTGGCGAGGTCGTGGAAGAACAGCTTCAGCAGCGCTACGGCGAGCAGGCCGATGCCGGCGTAACGCGTGGGAGCGTTGCGCTGCCAGATGCCGAGGATGAGCAAGAGAAGCGCGAACAAGGCCCAGGCGATGGTGTAGGTCATGTCGCGGGCGAAATTGCCGTCGAAGTCGAAGACGATCGAACGCTCACCGGCGGGCGTGAAGGCATCGGCGATTTCGATGTTGAGCAAGAGGAAGAGCAGGATGGTGCCGAGCGCGCAAAAGAGGCCGCGCAGATTGATCTTTTGCCAATAATGGTTCGGCGGTGTGAGCCAGAACGCGGCGGCGAACAGTGCGAGCGCCGAGAGGCTGTAGGCGTAGAGTTGCCAGTTCAGGATGGCGATGTCGCCACGTGTTTGATAGGCCAGCACGGCGGGATTGAGCGCGAGACGTACGAAGGCGGCGACGAGCAGCACGGTGCCGGTGCCGCGCAGTCCCTGATGTGGCACGCGGCGGAAGAGCCAGCACAGCGCCGCGCCTTCCAGCGCCCAGCCGAGGGTGATCCACTGCTTCTCGAACTGAATCGGGAAGATGAGCGTGATGAAAAATAGCGCCACACCGCCGAACCAGGCGAGCTGCGTGAGCCGCGCGGGATTGTCGGTGCAGTGCTGCTTCAACACGAAGACGAGACATGCCAGCGGCGCGATGGCGAAGGCGATGGGAAGCAGTCCCATCATCTCATTCGGCCAGGTTTGACCCACAAGACGATAGACGAGGCCGAAGGTGCCCAAGCCGACTGCCGCAGAGGCGATCCATGGCAACTGCCGCGTGGCGAAGAGCTTGTGATAGGCGAGCGGGAACGCGGTGAAGATCGAGTAGAAGCCGAGATACCAGAGCAACGGCGTGGTGGCGTGCTCGACGTTGAAGCTTTGCTGATGCCAGGCCCATTCGAGCGCCAGCACGCAGCCCAGTGCTGTGGGTGCGAGCGCGGTAATGCCGCTGATGCGGGTGAGGCCGAGCAGGAACACGGTGAGCAATAACGCGAGGCCGAAAATGGATGACGGATCGGCCACGCGAAGTTGCAGCGTGGCGAGAATGAGCAGCGCGAAGGGCAGCACGGCCGAGCTGACTGGCAGCAGCCCCGCGAACTGTAGCTTGGGCATTTTGCGGGAGAGGAAACTGCTGGCGATGCCGAACAGCACCGCGAATCCGCCGAGCACGATGAGAAACTGACTCAGGCTACCGGTGGTATTCGCGGGAAGACGGAACAACCACGCTCCGGCGGTGATGAGCGTGAGCGCGAGCGCGGCGAGCACCGGCAGCAGCGCCCGGGAGAAAAGGGCGAGGCCGATGATGAGGAGATCGACGAGCAGGATCGCCGGCCAGAGCATGAGGCTGATGGAATCGAGGCACAGCACCGGCATGAGCAGCAGCACGAGTGTCACCACCGGCGTCCAGCTCATGAACAGCGTGGCGGACTGGTTGCGGCGCTGCCACAGCACGGCGAAGGCGGTGTGCAGAATGCCAAAGCCGAGATAAATGCCCAGCGCATAAGGCAGCAGTTCGGCAGTGAGCTCGCTCGTCGTCCAGATCGAGAGATGCAGGAAGGTGAGCGTGGCGATGATGCCCTGGGCGATGGCAACGCGTGGCTGCTGCCAAACGATGAGCATCACGACGGCATTGATGCCGAGTACGAAGGTGTACAACAGCACGGGCCGCTCCGTGATGGCGCCGAAGTCGAGGAACACGAACGCGGCAAGCATCGCACTGCCACACAAGGCGAGCGCGGAGCCTGCGGTGAAGATGTCGTTGTCCTCACGCTGCCGCGACCACCAGGCAGCGAGCATGAACAACGTTGCAAAACCGAGAAATACGATCACTGGGGTCCAGGTGGCCGAACCGATGGCGTATTGGGATGAGCGGAAGAATTTCATCATCCAGCCCGCCTGCATCAGGATGGTACCCCCAGCCGCCAACGCGGTGAGATGCAGCCAGCGTTTGTGCTTGGCGACTGCCAACACACCGATGTCGAGCAGGGCGATGTAGCTGAACAGGCCGACGGGATTGTCATGACCGGTGGAGCACAGGATTGGCGTCAAAAAACCGCCGAGCATGCCGAGAATCGCAATCACTTGAGTCTCCATGCGCACGGCGAGCAGGAACGCCGTCGCTGTGATCAGCGTCATCATGCCAAAGGTCACGAGTGCGTGATGGAACGGTGGAATATGGTAGAGCGAATGCGCGGCAAAGCTCACGCCATAGAGCACAACGATACCGGTGGCGCAGAGCGTGTGGGCGAGCACGGCATAGGCTTTGCGTCGTTGCATGACGACTCCCGCGCCGACCAATCCGATGCCGAGGACGAATCCAATCGCTGTGCGCACCTCGGGCGAGACCCAGCCACGTTCGATGCTGAGTTTCACGAAGAAGATGATGCCGAGAAACAACGCGAGACCGCCGACCCAGGCGAAGAGCTTTGCGCCCATGAACTGCTCCAGATTGAGGCTGGGAGCCGGGGCAGCGCGTGGTTTGGGTTCGACGGACGGGCTAAAGCCCGAACTACGAACGGCGGGGGGTGGCTCGGGTGCTTTGGCAGTGACGGGTGCGGGTGGGGGAATCGGTGGTGGTATGGCCGAAGGTGACGCGGCGGTGATGAACTCGCGTGGATCGACCGGTGGCGCATATTTTGACGGCACGGGCGGATCAACGGCAGCTTCTGCCTGCGGCAGCTTGTTCACGACTTCGAGCGCTGCGATGCGCTCGCTCATGCGTGCATCGCGCTCGGTGACGCGGGCCAGATTTTCCCGGAGAGCGCCGAGTTCACGGCTCAGTTCGTCCGCGCGGCGGCGTGCCTTGCTGGCGAGGACGATGGCGATGATCGGCATGATGAGCACCGCGCCACCGATGAGCAGAAGGATGAGAATGATTTCGTCCATAATGTCGTCCAGTGTCTCAGCATCGGCCATGATTGGAAATTGATATTTCCAGGTGGCAGCATTGATAAACCGTATAGCGTTGCGGCCAGCGCATGAACGTCCATCACCTTGAACTCTTTTACTATGTGGCGCGGCACGGCGGTGTGAGCGCGGCGGCGCGGGCGATGCCGTATGGCATCCAGCAGCCAGCCATCAGCGCGCAGATTTTGCAGCTTGAGGACGCGCTGGGTGTCACGCTGTATCAGCGGCCGCCGTTTCAGCTCACGCGTGAGGGGCAGACGCTGTTTGATTTCATCGCGCCGTTTTTTAGCGGGTTGGCGGAGATGGGCGACAAGCTGCGTGGCGGCGGCGAAAATCGGCTGCGCATTGCCGCAGCGGAGGTGGTGCAGCGCGACTACTTACCGGAGCTGCTGGTGCGCATGAAAAAACGGGTGAAGGGCTTTCATTTCACCCTTACGCATGGCCGACAGCACGAGATCGAGGCGCTGCTGGCCGCGCAGGAGATCGACATCGGCCTCAGCACGCTGATGGACAAAACGGCGGCGAACATCGAAGCACGGGAGCTCATGCGTCTGCCAGTGGTGCTGCTGGTGCCGAGCAAGAGCGGCATCACCCAGGCAGCGCAGATTTTTGCAAAGGACCGCATTGATCTGCCGCTGGTGGCGCTGGATGCGAAGGACGTGCTCTCGCGGGCATTTCAGACCACGCTGCGGCAGCGAGGTGCGGAATGGATTCCCAGCCTCGAAGTCGGCAGTCTCGACCTCGTCGTGCGTTATGTCGCGGAAGGCTTCGGTGCTGGGCTGGCGTTGCAGCATCCGCGCGTGGAGCTGCCAGCGGGCGTGAAAGTCCTGCCGCTGGATAATTTTCCGCCGCTGAGCTTCGGCGCGTTGTGGACCTGCCGGTTGTCGCCGCTGGGTGAGACATTCCTCGCGGAAGCGACGGCGCTGGCGGGGGAGTTGGCAGGCTGATTTTGTCGAGCCTCCGTGTCTGACGGATTACTTCAGCGGCCAGAACATCGGCACCATGATCAGGATGATGGCCAGGGAGATGGCGCTGAGGCCGCCGCCGACTTTGAGGAAGTCGCTGAAGCGGTATTTGCCGGGGCCATAGACGAGGATGCAGCTCGGCTCGAAGGGGGTGAGCACGCTGATGGAGGCGCTGAGCATGACGCCGATGGCAAAGGTGCGCTGACTGGCACCCATCGACGCGGCGGCCTGCATGGCTACGGGCAGAATGACAAGCGCGGCAGCGGCATTCGACATCGGCTGCGTGAGAATGAGAGTCAGTAC
>JBDNIB010000687.1:0-2876 GCA_041688535.1 Prosthecobacter sp. | reverse complement strand
CGCCCACGGAGCCGACCAGTGAAACTCCCTCCAAATCTGCCGCTCCCGCCCCCGCCCGCGATGACCAGCCCCCTGCGGCATCGACCATTGAGGAACTGCCTTTGAAGGAAACCGGTGATGACGTGGTTCAGGCGCTGGCACTGTTGGAGCAGTACTGGCAGACCGAAAAGTGGCAGGACCGCGTGCCGCTGGTGGCTCATTCCGAGCGGGTGGCCGCCCTGATGAAGGACTACTATGAAACGCAGGGCGGCACGGACCCCGCGCCCAGCGGCCTGGCGGGCAAGGCACGTTACCTCATTGATGGCAGCGAAATTTTGTATTTCAGCTACACCAGCAACCGCCCCACCGGCTCGCTGGAGATCGCCATGCTGCGCGATCCGCAGGGGAAATTCCTGATCGACTGGGAAAGCCTCGTCGGCTACGGCGAGTTGTCCTTTGCCGACTTCCGCCAGCAGCGCCCCTCGAAGCCCGTGATCCTGCGGGCTTATGTGCGGCTGTTTGAATACTACAATTTCGAGTTCGCCGACTCCTCCAAGTATATTTGCGTCAAACTCACCTCGGAAAACGGCGCAAGTTCCTTGTATGCCTACTGTCAGCGCGGCACCGCGCTCGCTCGCTGGCTGGAAAGTGATCTCGCTTCCACCGGACCTTCCAGTTTCAAAGGCTACACCATGCGTGTCGCCTTCCCGCCGGACGCCAAGTCAAACCAGTGCGTGCTGCTGGACAAAGTGATCACCCCGCGCTGGCTCATGCTGGGAAATTGACCAGCAACCGTTGCGGCAGGGAGACTTACTCTTCGCCGTCGCGGCCGATGGCCTCCACCGGGCAACCGGTCAATGCCTCTTCGCACAGCGTGCGTTCATCGTCCGTTTCCGGCTGCTTGTAGAGAAAGGAATGGCCGCCATCGTCGTCGCGCTTGAAGTTCGCCGGCGCAGTCTCGCGGCACAGGTCGCAGTCAATGCATTGGTCATCAACGTAGTAAGCGCCTGAGGCGTTGTGGGCGTATTTGTTTGCAGCGTCAGCCATGGGGTCTTGGGGTGAGGGGGCGCGACAGTAATTCCCACCCCCCGGGTTTCAAACGGTTTTTTGCCCTCTCAGCCTCGCTCTTGCTCCATGGTTGACAGAGTCTTTACAATAAAAGCTCGCTTCCGCCGTGATGCTCGCCGCATCATCCACTTCAACCCACTCCACGGCCATGAAATCGCTCGCCCTTGCCCTCCTCTTCCCGTTCGCTGCTCTTGCTGACAATGAAATCGGCTTCATTGAGCGCTTCGCCCTCGCCGCCGACCGCGAAAAAGCCCTCGGCGAGCTCGTCCCCGGCTCCGAGGAGTATTATTTTTTCCACGCCCTCCATTTTCAAAACGTCCGCGACACCGCGCAGCTCAACGACATCCTCAACCAGTGGCGGAAGCGCACGCCGAATGAAAACTCGCAACGGCGCATCATCGAAAACCGCGAGGCTATCGTCAATTACGAGCGCGATCCCCAGGCCACGCTAAAATACCTCATCGAGCGCCTCGGCATCCGCCACGACCACCAGCAGGAGGTGCGCGACAAGAAGCCCGACCTGCCCACGCAGCTCGATCAAGCCCGCATCGCGCGGGAGTTTTTCCTCAACGACGCGCTGAAGAATGACCGCAGCCTGCAATCGCTCAGTCAGGAGGCGCTCGCCGCGCTGATTCGCGATCAGGTGCCGCTCACGCCGGATCAACGCCGTAGCGTGTTGCAAAAACTCCAGCGTCCCGATGTGCCTAATCTCGTCCAAGCCATCATCGCCGATCTCCAGGCCGAGAAAGGGCGCGGATTTGGCGATCTGCCCATCCATCGGGCCTTGTTGCCCGAGCAGCTCGACGAGCTGCTGCAAACTTATCCCAACTGGCTCAGCCAGCAGGCCTTTGTTTACACCCGCCTGCGCAAAATGGCCCCGTCTGCCGATGTGAATCTCGAATACGACGACGCTGAACGCCTAGCCTGGCTGGAGCGCGTGTGGGCCTTCGCGCAAACACTGCCGCAGTCCCAAAACACGCTCAAATCCCGCATCCTGTATCTGCGCCTCGATCACGACCTCAAACAGGGCATCTACGACCGCGACCGCTTCGCGGAATACCTCAAATTTCCGCGTCAGCTCAGCTACCTCAATCCCAGGTGGCTGCAAACCATCCAATCCGCCTTCTGGAGCGACCTGAATGCCGATCTCAGCGAGCCGCTGCTCATGTCCCCGCCCATCGGCAATGACGAGGCGCTCGTCCGCGAATACTTCCTCCACCTGTTCGCCGCGGAAGCGAAGCCCGACTCCGATCCGCAGCAGCTCCTCGCCCCGTGGACCGAGTTCGTGCGCGACACTTGGCTGAAACCCTTGCTCGCCGAGGCGCTCATCACCAACGGCATCGGCAATGCCGAGCGCTGGGCCTCGCTCATCACGCCCACCGCCTTCCAGCAGCTCAAAGACCGCGTGGACATCGAATTCCCCGCCACCAACGCGCCGCAGTTCACGCCGGGCGATGACATCGCCTTCGACGTGGTCGTCAAAAACACGCCGAAGCTCATCGTGAAGATCTTCGAGCTGAACACGCTCAACTTCTTCCAGACGCAGGGCCGCAACCTCAACACCGACCTCAACCTCGACGGCCTCGTCGCCAACAGCGAGCAGACCCACACCTTCGACGACGGCCCGTTCACCCGCACGCGGCAGAAATTTCAGTTCCCCGACCTCAAGGGCAAACGCGGCGCATGGATCATCGAGTTCATCGGCGGCGGTCGCAGCAGCCGCGCCCTCATCCGCTCCGGCCAGTGGAAAATTTTGCAACAGACCGGCCCCAGTGGCGATCTGATCCTCGTTCTCGACGAAAAGAACCAGCCCGTGAACGACGCCGTCG
>JBDNIB010000686.1:0-2642 GCA_041688535.1 Prosthecobacter sp. | reverse complement strand
GAAGTACTAGACGTGATGACTGAGCTAGCTAAATCGGGTATGACAATGATTGTCGTTACTCACGAGATGGGATTTGCCAAGAAAGTGGGCGATCGCGCAGTCATGATGGAAGACGGTTTGGTGAAATATGAGGCGCCGACATCGGAGTTCTTTGATCGCTCCCGAAACGCGCGGCTCGACGCCTTCCTTTCGAGTATGGAGTAAATCATGACCAAAACAGGCGCAATCGCGACCCCACACTATTTAGCCTCCGAAGCCGGGCAGAAAGCCCTGGACGCCGGCGGGTCTGCAGTCGATGCGACCATCGCGGCAGCAGCGGTTTTGGCAGTTGTGTATCCGCACATGACGGGTCTCGGGGGTGATTCATGGTCAATCCTGCGCACTGCCGAAGGGGAAACCCTGGCTGTCAATGGAACCGGCATGCACCCGCGTGGTGTCGACGTTGCCGAAATGCAGTCACACAACGGCGAAGCGATGCCGCTTTTCGGGGCCCCTTCTTCGCCTGTACCCGGAGCAGTAAAGGCATGGTCCGCAATGCACGATGTGGCCGGAAAATTGGACTGGTCATTTCTCATGGAGGACGCGATTTCACTAGCCGAAAATGGAGTTCAAGTCGCTCCAGCCCTCGCTCGAGACCTGAAACAGCTGTGGCCAGAAATCAGTCGAGACCCGGGAATTAGCGACACGTTCTCGTCAACTCAATCCGGGCCCAAGCAGGCTGGTGAAGCACTCATTCAACGAGCTCTGGCGTCGTCACTGACATCCATAGCCACGGAAGGTCCCAACGCTTTTTATTCAGGCAACCTTGCACCTGGCATCGTCAATGGGATGAGGGCTCTTGGGTCTGCAGTCACAGAGGAGGATTTTGCCCTTCAGGAATCTGAGACGCTTTCAGCCCTCAGCGTCGACTATCGCGGACACCAAATTTCAACCGCTCCCCCCAACTCGCAGGGATTTACTCTCGTCCAGATGCTCAATGTTTTGGAAAGGAGTGGCTTTGATCTAGATGACCCAATCTCATTTGGCAAAGTGGTGTCGCTATTTTCCCTTGGAAATGCCGAGCGAGATAACTATCTGGCGGATCCCCGCTTTGCTCAGATTGCACTAGACCGCCTACTTTCGAATGATTACGCGGATGATTTACTTCGGCGCTCCCGCGACGGCCACTCGGAGAATACCCAGTCTCAACCTCGGGCATCGGGCGACACCATCGGTATCGCGGCCATCGACTCAACGGGCCTTGCGGTGTCGAGTCTCCACAGCATCTTTTATGCGTTCGGGGCACGCGTAATGGACCCTGGCACCGGAATCATACTTCAAAATCGTTCCTCATCTTTCTCGCTCAATCCTGAGCACCCCGCTTTCCTCCGGCCCGGCAGTAGACCCCCCAGTACCCTCCTGCCCGTGTTGGTCGACCACCCGGATGGACGCCTGTCCGCTGTAGCAACAATGGGTGGGCGCTCGCAGGCTCAGGTGCAAGCACAACTCATTAACCGACTCACGAAGAACCAATCCCCCGAAGATGTTGTTGCCCAAAACCGTTTTGTTGTGGGTGCTTTCGGCCCACGCCTTGAAGATGCAGTAGTGACTGAAACAAAACTTGGGGATGATGAGCGTGCAGAAGCGAAAAGGCGAGGGTTTCTTGTAATTGAGTCGGAGGGCTTCGACGACCGTTGCGGCCATGCCCAAATTGTTCAACGCGGGCCCAACGGCTTTGCTCTGGGCACAGATCCCAGAGCTGATGGGCAGAGAGTAGATCAATGAGTATTGAAATCATCGTTGTCGTAGCTTTGGCGGGTTTCTTCGCGGGTGCGCTAAACGCAGCAGCTGGAGGTGGCACGTTGATCACGTTCCCGGTCCTTGTGTGGCTTGGCATTCCGCCCATTACGGCAAACATTTGCTCCTCTGTAGGCCTCCTCACCGGTTACCTTGGCGGTGGTCTTGCCTATCGACGAGAACTCAGCGTACAAAAGCGACGCATTGGCACATTTGCAGCCGTAAGTATTGCCGGCGGAGTTCTAGGGGCAGTTCTGTTGCTCTCCACTTCAGCGGCAGTATTTGATGGGCTTGTGCCATTCCTCGTTCTCGGGTCAGCCGCACTCCTCGGGTTCCAGCCGTTGTTGAGTAAAAGGCTAGCGAAGCGCAAAGAGAAACTGGGGGCTCCCTTGGCGCAGACCAAGGTCAACGCTGGAGTACCCCTATGGGCCCAAGTTGGTGTGATGGTAGCCGCGGTCTATGGCTCCTATTTTGGAGGAGGCCTCGGTGTGATGCTCCTCGCCGTGCTGGCACTCACGATTAACGATGATTTGCAGAAACTAAACGGGCTGAAGACGCTACTGTCGCTCTTCATCAATTTCATCGGCGTGATGGTTTTCATCTCAACCGCTAGCGTCGACTGGGCCATCGTTGCCGTTCTAGCGCCCGCAGCGCTCATTGGAGGAACTTTGGGCGGCTCGATCGCACGGAAGCTTCCAACAATCGCCCTACGGACCGTGGTGGTTGTTTTCGCCACAATCTCAGGGCTGGTGCTTCTTTTCTAGAGAGCTGGGAAGTTGATTCTCGGATCATAAACTTCCCGCACGTCTCCAGCGCAAGGTTTATCCCTTTCTTCTCGCGTAACGCGAAAGCCGGGAGGAACCAAG
>JBDNIB010000685.1:0-7959 GCA_041688535.1 Prosthecobacter sp. | reverse complement strand
GTCGAGCAGATAGACCGGTTTCACGCCGACACGCGAGGGATTCGGACGAATGAGATCGCCCCACTTGATGGCCCAGTGGTCGGCCCATTCGGGGCGTTGCAGCAGCGCATCCACCCACAGCTCGAATTTCTTCGGGTTTTTGTTCGCGGCAAAGGCGCGGGCTTCATCCACTGTTGGCAGCATGCCGATGGCATCCAGCGTGCTGCGGCGCAGGAACTCCGCATCGGTGCAGGTGTCGCTGGGCAGATGGCCGAGCTTTTGCAGCCGCGTATAGACGAGCTTGTCGATTTCATTGCGCACCGTGAGCTTCGCATAGCGCTCCGGGGGAAAGAGTTTGTCCGCCGGCACGGCCACACGGGAGATGGCGACCATACCCAAGTAACGCGCCACGATCACTGTCTCGCCGCTTTCGGTTGTCGTCGTCATGTGGCCGTCTTCCTCCACGGCCGCGATGGCTTTTTCGGACGAAATGTAGTCGGCCAGTGCGGTGACATCGCGGGTGGAGCCATCGCTATATTTCGCCATGACCTTCAACGCACCCGCTTCGTTTTTGCGATACGTTTTCTCCGCTGGTGTCACCTCAATGCCTGCCAGCGCCGGTTGATTCGGCGTTTCATACGGCATGCCTTGGCGAATCCACTCCGCGATGGTCTTGGCCGAGGCTGAATCCGGCTCAAAGCGTTGCCCGCCTTCATGGGCGACGCGCACGGTGGCTTTTTTCAGCAGCAGGCTGTCCTCCGGCAGTGCGGGGAACACACGGCGGCCCCGCGAGTCCTTCACCAGCTCCATGTAATCGCCCTGCGGATCGAACGCGAAGATGGAGAGCTTGAACCCCGCCTGCCCGGAGGCTTTGGCGTGGCAGGAGCCGAGGTTGCAGCCGGCTTTGCTGAGGATGGGGAGGATGTCTTGGGAGAAAGAGAGGGTGGCTGTCGAAGTAAGAGGCGAGAGGTCAGCGGTGAGAGGTTTGATGGCGCTTTTTTCGTCGAGGTGGAAGACCGCGCCGGTGTCCATGGCGGCGTAGATGTGTTTGCCGTCGGCGGTCATCACGGCAGCGTTCGGCACGCCAGCGAGGGTGGCGAGTTTTTTCTGTTTGCCGGAGGTAAAGGCCAGACGCACGCCGTCGTGGGTTTTGAGTTCGGTGACGCCGGTCATGGTGCCGTTGTCGTTGAAGTAGGTGAGGCTGGTGGAGTCGGGCGACCACAGCAGCGCGGTGACGGGCGTGGATTTATCGCCCAGCAGCATCAGCATCTCCTTGCTGGCGATGTCCCAGACCTTCAGGTCTTTGTCCGCCGAGCCGGTGGCGAGCCATTTGCCGTCTGTGCTGAAGCCCAGCGCCACCACATGACCGACATGGCCCTCGATCTTGGTGATCTCTTTGAACGTGGCCGTGGCCCACACCTTCGCCAGCGTGTCAGCGCCGCCAGTGGCGAGTTGTTTGCCATCGCGGCTCAGCGCGAGGCTCAAAATGTTGTCCGCATGTGCCTCGATGGTCTGCGCGGGCTTCGGCTCGCCGAGTTTCCAGCGATGCAGCAAGCCCTGCTGCGCCACGGCGCCATCCGCGAGCACCAGCGTGGTCTTGTCCGGCAGAAACGTCAGTGCCGTCACACGGCCTTCCAGTGGCGCGGTCAAGGTGTGCGCCACTTTCCAGTCAGTCGTGTTCCAAACGAGCACGGTGCGATACCCGCCCGCTGCCAGCAGCGATCCATCCGCGTTCCAGGCCAGCGATTGCACCACATCCTTGTGGCTTTCGAGAGTTGTCAGCGTCTTGCCAGCGGCGAGATCATGAATCACGACGCGGCTGCCGCTGCCTGCCGCGAGTCGTTTGCCGTCCGGGCTCAAGGCAAGCGAGGCGGCGGGAGCATAGCTCGCTGGCAGCGCCGCCAGTTTGTCTGCCGGCGTCTGCTCGCCGAACCGCTTCAGCGCCGCGTCATCCCAGAGCGCGCCCGCGTTCACCCAGGCTTTGAGCAGGTTGATCTGTTTCTCGGGCAACTGTTTCTTCGGCGGCATGTGTCCGTCGCCCGCATCATTCAGCGTGGTGATCAGTGCGCTGTGCTCCGCATCGCCCGCTGCCAGCGCCGGGCCGTTTTCACCGCCTTTGAGCGCCAGATCACGCGTCTCCAGCGACAGCTCGCCCTTCAACTTCTCCGCGTTGTGGCAGCTCAGGCACTGCGTCTTCAAAATCCCCATCGCCTGCGCCGGGCGCACCTTGACCTCCTCCGCAACCAGCGTGGAAGTGAGCAAAACAAACAACAGGGCATTGAGTCGGGGCATCATGAGCGGCGCAGACTACGCGCTTGGGTTATGCGGTCTTACCGGCTGACTGTTCTCGCCGGAGCGGAATCATCCTGGTCCCGCGCCTGCAACAAAAAACGCCTGACCGTTCTCACGATCAGGC
Organism: Prosthecobacter sp.; assembly: GCA_041688535.1. Taxonomy (GTDB): domain Bacteria; phylum Verrucomicrobiota; class Verrucomicrobiia; order Verrucomicrobiales; family Verrucomicrobiaceae; genus Prosthecobacter. The sequence goes on along the minus strand of JBDNIB010000685.1, from coordinate 5,564 downwards.
GTTGCTTGATTGAATCTGTCAGCGGCGATCAGTTCGAGCGGCCGAGGTAGGAGCCGTCTTCGGTTTTGATGCTGACCTTGTCGCCATTGTTGACGAACAGCGGCACCTGCACGCGCATGCCGGACTCCGTGATGGCCTCTTTGTACACGTTGTTGGCGGAGTCGCCCTTCACCCCGGCGGGGCTGTCGGTGATGGTCATGACGATGCTCGCGGGCAGTTCGATGCCGGCGACGACGTCATCGGCGAAGACGACGAGGTATTTCTGGCCTTCGATCAGGTAGCCACGGGTCTTGGCGTCGAGCTTGTCCTCGCCGATCAGCACGTCCTCAAACGTCTCTGGGTGGATGAAGTGGTAGCCGTCGCCGTCCTTGTAGCTGTAATCGTGGTTGTCGCGCACGAGGTTCACGGACTCCAGCGTCTCATTGGAGGTCATGCGCAGGTTGTACATCTTGCCGATGGTGATGCTGCGGACGGACATCTGCACAAACGAGGCCATGCGTGGCGGCGTCTTGAGTTCGGTGTCGGTGACGACGCAGACGTCGTTGTTGTGACGCACGGCGTGGCCTTTGCGGAGATTGATGACGGGGATGGCGGGCATAAGAGCGGGTTTCCTTGGCGAGTTTGGGGCGCTTTGCAAGCGCCGGTTCGGTAGCCCGCTTGCTCCGCAAGAGGAGCCGGGTGCTCTCGCTGCTTGCACGCGCACGCCAACAGGATTCGAAGCCAGGACGTTTTTCCACTTGTGCTCCGCCGCAAACCCGTCGGAGGTTTTCCGACGGAACTCGTTGCTGTCGCTGCCCTAGGTGTGCGCCGGAGAACCGCAGTTGCAGCAGGAAGCACGCTGCGTAATCCATCCGCCCATGCCCGACGACTTCCAGTTCACGTCTTCCTCAGCCACAGCGCGAAGGACAAAATCGTCGTTCGTGACATCGCCGGGCGGTTGAAGAAGGATGGGGTGAAGGTGTGGTTCGATGAATGGGTGCTCAAGCCCGGCGACAGCATTCCGGCGAAGATCGAGAAAGGGCTGGAGCGCTCACGCGTGCTGGTGCTCTGCATGTCGGCGCATGCGTTCGGCTCGGACTGGGCGCAGTTGGAGTCCGGCACCTTCCGGTTTCGCGACCCGCTGAACAAGGAGCGCCGCTTCCTTCCCCTGCGCCTCGACGATGCCCCCATCAAAGGCTCCCTCGCGCAATTCTGTTACTTAACATCGCCCCCTGACCGAGTGCTTGGCGACGAGGTTTCAGCGACACCGCCTCCTATCACGCACTGCAAAAAAGCCATCCCGATGACCATACTCGAAACCAAATGAAAGCACTCGAACAAATGTGGCAGCGCGTTGAGAACGCGAGACTAGATTCCGACTCCGAGTTGTTCAGCGCGCTGCTTCTCACCGGCGAACTGATACTCAAGATGACGGTCGTCGGCTTATTAGCAGGAATCCCGGGTGACTGCGAACGGCACAAATATCGGCTCGCCTTCAAGTTGGTGCGCGCAGATGGACTCGGCGATTGGGCCGCATTCCTCGACGACATTTTGAAGGGGCCTGCTTCACACCACCTTTGCGAACCAGCGAAACAGACGGAAAAGGCGGAATTGGTTCAGCCTTGCGAGAAAGGAAGTTGGCAACACGATGCGATAATGTCACTGAAGGCGGTCCTTGATGGCTTGAAGCTCCGGTATGACCCGTTGCCTGGAAAATTCGATGGCCGCCGCTGGTTCGGTATGTTTGCGACGCTGCGGAATGGCACACGCGCCCACGGTGCAACTCTGCCATCCGTTAAGAGAGAGGCATGTCCTCAACTGGAGAATAGCATTCGCCTATTCGCAGAAAACTTCGGCCTTTTTAGACGCGAGTGGGCTTACCTGTTCAGGAACGTCTCTGGCAAGTATCGCGTGACGACGATATCCACATCTGCGCCCGCCTTCGACCCGTTTAAAAGTTCGACTCAGGCATCACTCACAAATGGTGTTTATCTTCAATTCGACGAGCCATGCCGAGTCGAACTGATCGAGACAACTCCAGAGGCGACGGATTTCTTCGTGCCGAACGGGAAATTCAATGAAAAGAAGTTCGAATTCATCTCTTACATGACCGACGACCGGCTTGACGGTGATGCTGGCCTCTATCTGACCCCAGCAGAGAATTTGGCGAAAAGCGAAACGTGCGCAATGGGGCAGTTAGAACTCGTCGGCAACTGCTTCGCTAACGTCCCGACTGCCCGAAAAGACTACATTTGCCGGCCCTCACTCGAATCCACCCTTCAGAGTGCGCTCTTGGCCGAAGAACAAGACCGCATCGTCACCCTCTCGGGTCGAGGTGGCATCGGCAAGACTTCTCTGGCACTACAAGTTCTTGAGAAAGTGAGTCTCTCAAGCCGCTACGAAGTTGTATGCTGGTTTAGCGCACGGGACATTGACCTACTTCTCGATGGCCCCCAGCACGTCATGCCCGATGTCCTGACGGACACCGATATCGCAAAAAGCTTTGTCAGTCTTCTGGAACCGTCCAACCGGAAAGAAAAAGGGTTTAACGCGAAGTCGTTCTTTGAAAAGCATCTCAACCGGGCCGAAGTCGGCAAACTCGGCCCGATACTTTTCGTCTTCGACAATTTCGAGACCGTCCGTAACCCACCGACATTGTTTATGTGGCTCCACCATTTGGTTCGGCATCCGAACAAGGTCTTAATCACGGCTAGGCACAAGGAGTTCACAGGCGATTTCGAAATCCGGGTTGAGGGAATGACCGATGAGGAGTGCCGGGCTCTAATCGCGGCCACGGCCGCCAAGCTGGGCATCGCGGACCTCTTGACTGACACCTACATCAGCCGCTTGATTGATGAGTCAGACGGACATCCCTATGTAATGAAGGTGCTCCTCGGTGAAGTTGCGAAAGCTCAAAAACTGGTGGATGTTCAACGAATCGTCGCAAGCCAAGACCGAATTCTCCATGCCTTGTTCGAACGCACGTTTACGGCGCTGGCACCTGCGGCTCAACGAGTCTTCCTGACGCTTTGCAACTGGCACTCCGTAATGCCCGCCACCGCGCTGCAAGCGGTGTTGCTCAGGCCTGCCAACGATCGTATGGACGTTCTCTCGGCGGTCGAAGAGTTGCGAAAGAGCTCACTCTTGGAAGTATTCAATTCTGGTGACGGCGAAGAGGAATTCGTCAATGTTCCCCTTGCTGCACTTGAGTTCGGGAAAACCAAGTTGACTGCAAGCCCCTTGAAGTCGGCAGTTCAAGCTGACAGCCAACTCCTCCAGATGTTCGGAGCTTCGCAGAAAACCGACATCAGACATGGTATCGCACCCAGACTTGAGCGGCTTTTTTTGAACATCTCTCGTGCGGTCGCGAAGGACTTCAGCAAGCTGAAGGACTATTTGCCAGTCGTGCATCTCGTTGCGCAGCATTCGCCCGTCGCATGGATGTCTCTTGCTTCCCTCTATGAAGAAGAGGGAAGCCAGCAATCCCTTGCGGAAGCAAAGGACTGTCTCCGGCATTACCTCGAAGCGACACCTGCCAGCGCGTCATCGTTTGTCTGGAAACGACTCGCGGACATGTGCGAGAAAACGAACGATTTCGTCGGGGCTGTCCATGCGTTAGTGGAAATGTGCGAACATTCAGTTGTGCCTTTTTTCGTCGTCAGCAACACCACTAACAAGCTGAATAGTTTGTTTCGAACCAAGAGGCTGCAACTCGACACCGACGAGAAGCGGATACTTATTCGGCGCTTGGCTACTGTCATGTCTGAACGGCTCTCCGAGGCGAACGCCGATGATTACTCGCGCCTCGCATGGCTCAATCGCCATCTCCAAGACGAGGAAAGCGCAAAGCTCTTGACAGAAAAAGGACTAAAGCTGGACGGTTATAATGAGCATCTGATCAGCCTCGCGGAGAAATTTTCACTTCTCTGAGGACTGAGAGAACCGGCGAACGCCGGGGACATCAACGTGCATTTCGGGAAGAGTGTGACGCATCAGGAACTGGTGATCTTTGCCAACTACATCCGCGCGCATCTCGGTGAGAGGTGTGAGCAGGCGGTGCGGCTGCGGCATTATGTCTGCCCGGACTGCGGCACGCCGATGGACAATCGCGAGGTGGCGATGAAGCGGCTCAACGACTGGCTGCGAGGCCGGCCACCGCAACCGGAGGCGACGGGCACTTTTAAGCTCCGCAAGAAGAAGGAGACGCCGAGCATCATCTGCGTGGGCTGCGAGAAGCGGGTGCCGCTCTGGGATGAGCTGGAGCAGTGCTTCGCCAGCCCGGAGATTCAGCAGCGGGTGCGCGACATGCAGGAGGAAGCGAAGATCGAACTCGACAATGAGAGCAAGGAGCGGGCGCTCGTCGGCGAAGTCATCTCCACGGTAGCCCTCGCCGCCCAGCTCAGCCGGGAATTCAACGTGAGCGACCACGGAATCGACATGGAGATCGAGTTCAAGGATGACGCGTATGAGGCAACCAACCGGAAAATCTACCTCCAGCTCAAATCGGGCGATTCCTACACACGGAAGCGGAAGCGCGACGGCACGGAGGTCTTCACGATCAAGGATGAACGCCATGTCCGCTACTGGATGGCCTCCGCCTTTCCCATGCTGCTGGTGATCCGCAATTCCGAAGGCGAAGTCCGCTGGATGGAAGTGCACGACTGGCTGAAGCGTGCGAGTGAGAATGGGACGAAGCCGGTGAAACAGATCGTCTTCGAGGGCGAGCGCTTCGATGTGATGAGCGTGCGGCGGTGGCGGGACAGGATGCTGAGCTAGGAATGATGAACCACCATTGCCCAGCGAGGGAATGCGGCTATGGATCAGCGATGAATTCATGCTGCCTCTTCTTCCTGAGCCCTGCCAGACTTGGTCTCGCGATCTCGCTTCTGCTTTTCTTCACCGGGTGCCATTTCCAGTGGGGTATGCCGGTGCAGGGCTTCGGTTATCCAGGTGGACTGTCGGCCTATGCGCCGAGGATGGGAAGCGCTACCAACCACACCTACTACCCGCGTTACGAGGCTTATTACCATCACGCCACGCAGCAGTTTCATTTCCTGAATGGCAAGGACTGGCAGGTGCAGCCGACACTGCCCGGCAGCACGGCGAAGGAGGTGTTGGCGTCGCCCGGTGTGCCGTTTCATTTCACTCAACCGCCCGCGTATTATCATGCGGTGGTCAAGCAGGCTTTTCCACCCACCTGGACTCCTGGCAAGGGCAGGTATGATGAACCGCATGAGTGGGGACACAGTGGTGCGGATCTGGACCGCCGATAATTTTCAACCCAAGTGGCAAGTTTGAGGTTTCAAGTTCCAAGTTGACCGAGAACCGAGCTGCCCCACTTGAAACCTGTCACTTCTTCCCATGGAACGTCTCATTTGTCTTCTCGGACTCACGGTGTTTGTGGCGCTGGCCTGGGCCATGTCGTCAAACCGCCGACTGTTTCCGTGGCGCACGGTGCTGGGCGGACTGGGGCTGCAACTGACCCTTGGCGCGCTGATTCTGCGCACGGACGGCGGCAAGGCGCTGTTTGTGTTTCTCGACCGTGCGTTCAGCAAGCTACTGGGCTTTGCGAACGAGGGCGTGGG
>JBDNIB010000684.1:0-7775 GCA_041688535.1 Prosthecobacter sp. | reverse complement strand
GGTTTTTCCACCAGCTTGGGCTTGAGCGCTCCCACGCCGTCACCTGGCGTGCCGACGATGACTGCCTGCTTCCGCTGCGGCTCGTTGAGCATCTCAACCACGCACATCACTTCCTTCGTCTGGTCATGGTAAACGTTCACGTCGCTGTGGCCGTTCGCCGAGTGACCGTAATACATCGGGCCGCCAAAAGCCGTGTTCGGCTGCGAGTTGCCATCGCAGCGTAGCGTCAGGTGATGTCCGGCGAAAACCCAGGAGAACGGGTCTTTGCCCGACGGATCGCCAAAGATCGCGATGCCGTTGCCTTCAAAGGCACCACTGTTGTCCCATTCGCCACGGCGGCTGATCCGGTCATAGGCTTCCTCGCCCGATAGGATCGCCTTGAAGGTTCGCAGGAGCAGATCCTGCTGCGGCTTGGTGAACTGCTCGCCCAGTTTCTTGCCCAGCGGGGCCGCGTTGTGCGTCTTCAGGCGCGTCGGCATTCCGCCCGCCTCGGTGCCATGATCCCAAGGCCGCACCACCGCCGTTTTCTGCTCGGCGCTCAGCGTGGCGAAGAGTTCACGGATCAATTCCTCGGCGGGTTTCACGTTGCGCGCTGGTTCGCTCGGCGCAGCACGCAGTGCCGTCGGTGCCAGCAGAGCCGAACCGCCCATCATGCCCGCCGCACCACCCGCCACCACACGCATGAAATTGCGCCGACCCAGCGGCGACGCTCGCTCCGCACATTCGGGGCAAAAAGACGCAGGGGAGGAGGCAGACGCGGAGCTGGGTGAGATGGTTGTATTCATAGGTACAGGTAGAACCCAGTTCGCACAGCCCTTCTTTCCGTCACGCGGCTTTGAATTGAGCTGCGAAACGATGCGCTTTGGCTCAGGCGGCGCTCGCAAGCTCCAGCACCCGCAGGGTGTGGCGGACATTGGTTTCAAGATCAAGTGGCAGGCTGGTTTTGACCGGACCATTAGCGCCACAAGCACGCCAATGATTCACGCACATGCCCAGCGTCGCCAGATCACGCGGATCGTCGAGCACATGACCGTTGATGGCGGGCTCGATCAATTCGGACGCGCCATTGAAGGCCGTGGTGATGACCGGGATGCCAGTGGCGAGCGCCTCGCTCACCACATTGGAGCAGGGTTCATAAATGGGCAGAAACGTGAGCAGATCAGCGGCGGCATAGGCCGCCTCGACATCGCTGAGCGGGCCAGTGAGGATGACGTTCGGCGGAATCTTGCCGCGCATGCGATCACGCGTGACCACGAGCAATTTGAGACGCGGATCATCGGTGCGCCCAGCCATGAACTGCAGCAGCCAGGGCAGTCCTTTGCGCTCCCAGCCGGAGCCGACGAAGACGAGCACGAAATCCTGCTCATTAAGTCCAAAGCGCTGCCGCGCCATAGCCCGCGACACACACTTGAAACGGTTCACCTCAACACCATTGCGAATGGTGTGAATTCGATCCTGCGGAAAGGCCGGGAAGTGCAGAGCGATCTCGCCACGCACCATTTCGGAGTTCACAATCACATGCCGCGTGTTGGCCGGGTCAAAGGTGCGCGCTTCCAGTGCGAGCATATTGCGATGAAACGCGCCACGCCCCAGCAACGGGCGTTTCCACCACGGCGCGAACTGCCTGCGCCGCTCCAGCCACACGCGATGCAGGCCATCTCCGGCGCGATAGACATCCTGCCGCAGTGTGCGCTCCAGGCTGAACACGCAGTCGAATTTTTCCTGCTGCAAGGCCCCATCAACGGCTGCGGCGAAGCGTGTGGGCCGTTCGGCACGCGAACCGTCTGCGGTGACGATGTGAAACCTCACCCCGTCAGCCTGCCCCGCCCATTTTTCGGCAAACAAGTGCGTCGCATGACCAGCGGCAGCCAACGCGCTGAGCAGCCGCTGCACATACAACTCCGCGCCGCCAGTGGCGGAAAATTGGCGGCGGATGAGGGCGATCTTCATGCAGAGTAGGGCAAGCGTCCCGCTTGCCGTTGAATATGCAAGCGGGACGCTTGCTCTACACCTGTTTCTGCCGCCACTCCTCAAAGCTCGCCTTGGGCGTGCGAAACACCGCCCCACAGCGCGGGCAGGTAATCTTAGCAATGCCGTCGGCAAAGATATGGTCCAAGTCATCCTCTGGCAGGCGCATGATGATAGGCATCAGACGCTCCACCGAACAGCCGCACTCGAACATGTAGCCACGCGTCTCCAGCAGCGTGAGGTGCTCAGTGGTTTCGAGTTCTAGTACGTTCTCCAAGGCCAATTCGCTGAGCCAGACTTCGTCACAGTCAGGTTCGGCGGAGATTTGCACGAACTCCTCGTCGTCTAGGCGGAAGAAGCGCGTGAGGCGTTGCTCGCTGGTGGTGTAAAATTGCTCCACAGCGCTCAGCATGTCGTGGCCGTGGAACTCGATCATGCTCTGACGCGCCTGGTGATTGGGCCGCGTGGTTTGTGCAATGAACATCGCCTCGCCTTCCTCGCGCACGTCCTCCGTGAAGATGCGGCCGCTCACGCGGCCTGGACGCGTGCTGCCGGTGACGAACAGGTTGGCACGCTGCGGCTCTTTCACATGCACAGTCCAGGCACAGCCTTCGTCCTGCGGACGTGAGCAAAGGTGCAGCGCCAGCGCCGCCAACGCATCCTTGAGCATCTGATCGAGTGTTTCGGCATGCTGGATGCCGTGCTGCATCAGGTGCAGATAATAATCGAGGTACAGCGGGCTGAAACGCCCACGCACCAGCAACGCGTTGCGCTTCCGCACAAAATAGGAGCGGAGGTCCACCACGGAAAGGTCCGGTTCAAGCATCTGACTCATGCAGTGTTTATCTCACTGGATGAAGTGCCGTGCAAGTAGCGCGGACAATCCTTCCCGCATGAGCGCTGCCTCCACGGGCAGGATTGCCCGCACTACTGCCCCGCCACACCGCGAAATTTATGGCGGTAGGCGCTGGGCGTGGTGCCCATGACCTCGCGGAAGCGGCGGTTGAAGTTCGCGAGGTTGCGGTAGCCGCAGTCCATGGCGATGTCGGTGATGTTCGCGGCGTCCTCCGCCAGCATGCCGCAGGCGCGGCCGATGCGTACCTCGTTCACATACTGCGGCACCGTTTTGCCAGTGCGGGAATGGAAAAAGCGGCTGAACGCGCCCAGGCTGAGATGCGCGAGTTTCGCGAGGCGTTCGCGGTCGATTTCCTCGGTCAAATGCGTGTGGATGAAGTCGCACACGCGCTCCATACGACCCTGATCGGCGGATTCGAGCTTGGGCTCGAAATTGGCGCTCGCCAACGTCTTCAAATCATCCGACTGCGCCAGTACATGCAGAATGGCGAGCAGTTCGATCACCCGCGCCAGCCCCTCGCTGTCCGCGAGGCGTTGCATGTGAGCGGTGACGGCGCTCCGCGCCGCGCCACGCACCTCCAGGCCGCGTGCGGCACGCTGCAGTAGGCGTTTGACCGGCTCCATCTCCGGTAGTGCCATAAAATCACGCCCCAGGAAGGCTTCATCAAACCGCACAATGATCGCATGCGCGCGTCGCGACTTCGCGTTCGTGTCCTGATGCCAGACATGCGGCAGGTTGGAGCCGAGTAGCACGATGTCGCCATCCGTCAGCGGCTTGATGCTGTCTCCCACCACGCGATGCCCACGGCTCTCGATCGCCAGTGTGAGTTGGTACTCAGGATGAAAATGCCAGCGCGTGCCATAGTCCGGCCCACGCAGCACCTCGCAGTGAAACGACTCCCACTGACGCTTGGGGACTTTTTCGAAAACCGGTTTCATTGAGAGGATGACGGTGGTTTACGGTTGCTTTTAGAACGGCCCCTGATCAACGACAGTAAACAACGGTCAACCACTGTAAACCACCCTCAACTTCGGCTACACGTCATCATCCTTGTCATTATCGCCCGCTTTCCGACCGCGCAGCTTGGCTTCCATGAAGGCGTCAAGGTCGCCGTCCATAACGGCCTGCACACTGCTGGTTTTTTCGCCAGTGCGGTGGTCTTTGACCATTTGGTAGGGCTGGAAAACGTAGCTGCGAATCTGACTGCCCCAACCGATGTCGCTCTTCTCACCGTATTGGCGGTCGATCTCGGCCTGGCGCTTGTCTTCCTCGATCTGGAATAGCTTTGCCTTCAACATCGCCATCGCTTTGGCGCGGTTTTTCGGCTGACTGCGCTCAATCTGGCAGGCCACGATGACGCCGCTGGGAATGTGCGTGAGACGCACGGCGGTTTCGACCTTGTTCACGTTCTGGCCACCTTTACCGCCCGCACGATAGGTATCGACGCGCAGATCTTCGTCATGCACGACAATATCGATTTCCTCCTCCGAGTCGGGCGTGACATCAATCGAGGCGAAGCTCGTGTGGCGCTTCTTCGCCGCATCGAAGGGCGAGATGCGCACGAGGCGATGCACGCCGCGCTCGGTTTGCAGGAAGCCGAAGGCGTTTTCGCCGATGATTTCCAGCGTGGCGGAGCGCGTCCCCACGTCGTCACCGGCTTCATGGTCGATGAGTTCGACCTTGTAGCCACGGCGCTGGCACCAGCGCTGATACATGCGCATGAGCATGTCCGCCCAGTCGCAGGCCTCCGTGCCACCGGCACCGGAATGGATGACGATGAAGGCATTGCCACGATCAAACGGGCCGCTGAGAAGCTGGCTGAGTTCAAAAGTGCCCACATCGGTTTCGAGCTTCGCGTGTTCCTGCTCGACCTCGCGCCAGGTGTCGGTGTCGCCCGCTTCCTTCGCGAGTTCGATCAATTCGTCGAATTCAGCGGCGCGCTGCTCCAGCTCCTGCAACGGGCCGATTTTCTTTTTGATGACATTGGTGCGGTCGATTGTCTTGCGCGCCGCATTCGCGTCATCCCAGAAGCCGGGGGCCGACAGGCGGTCCTCCAGCATGGCCAGCTCGTCGGTTAATTTCGGGACGTCAAAGATACCTCCGAAGTTCCCCCAACCGTGCCTTGAGAGCGATGGTGTCGAGGGATTGGAGGTCAGTGAGGATGGTCTTGCTGGTCTTTTCCATGCGGGGTAGATAGCGGCTGGGCGCGTGAGTTCAACGCCTTTGTCATCATGGAAAAAACCGAGGCCATTCTCATCGGACGCACGCGCTACGCGGAGAGCAGTCTCATCGTGCAGTGGTGCTCGCCCGAGGTCGGCTTGTTCAAAACGATGGCCAAAGGCGCGCTGCGGCCCAAATCACCGCTCAGCGGCGTGCTGGACCTGTTTGTTTCCGCCGAACTGCGGTTCGTACGCAGCAAATCGAGCGACCTACACACGCTGGCCGAGGCCCGCTGGACCAACCCGCGCCTGGGCTTACGCGCAAGCTACGGCCGCGTGCTCGCCGCCACCTACCTCATCAAATTAATCACCCTCGTCGCCGAAACCGGCTCACCGATCCCAGAGATTTACGACCTGCTCGTCAAAGCGCTCGATTACCTCGCCGCGAAAGACCCAGTGCCCGCCCTGATCGCCCGCTTCGAGCAACGCCTCGCCGAAATCCTCGGCATCATCCCCGCAGGCGAAACCGGCATGGCCGCAGCCGCGATTGAAGACAGTTTTCACCGCAAATTGCCCGTGCAGCGCCGACAGGTCGCGGAATGGATGGCGCAGCGTTAACTGCGTGGCGTAGTTGCTTTATTTCACCGGCAGCACCTGCACGGCATCCAGATGGACGTTGCCACCGGACTTGGTGGTGCGGAAGATCACGGCGGCTTCTTCGCCGGCGTTGAACTGGAAGATGCCCAGGCTGTACGCGCCCTGCGGCAGTGGTGCGGGCTTGCTTTGATCCACTGTCAGCGTTTTTTCACCGTCAGCGCTCAGCACGCTCACGGGTGCGGTTTTGGCGCGATTTTCATGCGACTGGAAGAAGATGCGCACTTCGTATTTGCCGGCTTGTTTGACGCTGAACGCGAAACGGGCGCTGGCGTTCTCAGCGCTGCCGTAGCTGTAGTATTTGCCGACAAAGGGCTTCAAGCCTTCGCCGTGCGCCCATTTGCCGGTGAGTTCGGCCTCGGCGTCATCAATGACGATGCCTTCGAGCTTCGCGGGATTGATGCCTTCCTCGGCGATTTCGGGGAGTTTTTTGGCGTTCTTTGGTAAGTAGAGATCGCCTTCGAGCGTGTCGCGACGCATCGCGCCGGGCTGGTTCATGAGATCCTTCAGGATGTCGAGATACTGCTCATAGACGCCGCGTGGCGTGGTGTGATGGCGCACGCAGATCCATGCGGCCTTGCCCACGACCTCGCCCATCATACCGCAAGTGCGCATCACGCGCGTACTGCCCAGCGCCTGACGCTCCACGCTGATCGTACGGCCCGCCATGAAGAGGTTGCCAATGTCCTTCGAGTAAAAGCAGCGGTAAGGCACGGGGTAGCCATTTTTACGGTCGGTGTGCTTGCCGAATTCAGCGCGGCTGATGAAGGGATTGTCGGGGAAGTTTTTCGCATACTGCTCCTTCGGGTAATGCAGGTCCTGGTCCCAGGTCGTTGGCACGCAGCCGTCGGGATGGATGACGCCATTGACCATGTCATCGCCATTGAGAATCATGTCGCCGACGATGCGGCGGCTTTCACGCGGACCGCCGATGTAGGCGAGCCAGGTGAGGTCGTAGTTCGCGTACTGCTCCGGTTTCAGTTTTTTCAATGCGGAGACCGCGCCATAGACGGCACGGAAGTTATGATCGCGGATGAGTTCGAGGTCCTTGATCGGGTGCTTGTCGAAGCCACTCTCCCAGAACCACTCGCCGTGCAGGTACTCCTCGGGATTTGGCACCGGCGTGTAGCCGAGATCAAAGCCCGCCATGTTCGCGGCGTTCTTTTTGCCGACGGGAGCCATCCCACGCGGCTCCGGAAAATCTTCCAGCGTCATTTGCAGCGACCATGGCATCGCAGGCCATGAAACAGGCTTCTTCATGTTCTGCATGACCCACATATTGCTCATGCCCATGCGGCCTTTTTCCTCCATCATGAACTCCGCTCCTGCCAGCGCTCCCACGCTGCCATGGCCGGTGCAATCCACGAACAACTTGCCCACAAATCGCGTCTCCTTGCCCGTCTGGGTGTCGAGTCCCGTCACGCTGCGGATGTTCTTGCCATCCTTCGCCATCTCCACGCCATAGACGTGCGTGTTGAGGAAGAGATCCGTCGTCTTCTCGGCACGCACCGTTTCCTCCTTGAGCTTGTCATTGAACTCCTCCGGCGACGCTGCCGGGCTGTTGCTCGCACGATCCGCGAACTCCTCCACGATCTCGCCGAGATGCGGATACAAACCGCGCCGCGTGCCGCCCATGGCCCACACTTGAATCTCGCTCGATCCATTACCACCCAGCACCGGACGGTTCTGAATGAAGGCCACCTTCAAACCCTGACGCGCACCTGAAATAGCCGCGCCCATGCCACTGTAACCACCACCGATGACCACCAGATCGTACTCCGCCGTCTCCGGTGCCTGCTCAGGCAGGCCGAGCAGCTTCTTCCGCATCGCCGTCGTCGGCGTGAAGCCCGAGTCATCGCTCAGCACGATGGCATCCACACGGCCATCGAAGCCCGTGAGGTCATGCAGCGCGATCTTGGCCCCACTCGCCGCCACTTTGACCACGCCACCGTTTTCCCACTGCCAATCCTTGCCCGTGGCTCCGAACTCATGCTTCAGCTTCTCGCCATTCACACTGATCTCAAAGCGTCCTGGCGCTCCCGGCGCATCCCACGGCCCTACCCAGTTTTTCGTGCGTGCCCAGAGCGTGTATTCGCCTGCTGGGGCCTTCACTTCCGTGGAGGCATCTTTCACCACTT
>JBDNIB010000683.1:0-6953 GCA_041688535.1 Prosthecobacter sp. | reverse complement strand
GATGAGTTCGGCTTCGCCGCGCAGGAGAATCCCACGAGTGTGCATGACCTACATGCCACGATCCTGCATCTCATGGGTCTCAACCATGAAGAGCTGACGTATCGCTACGCTGGCCGCGATTTTCGACTCACGGATGTCTATGGCGAGGTGATTACGCCGATCGTGGCGTGAATGGCGGAGCGCGAGTGTGTCGCAGACCACTCGCCTTTTTTCGCATTCGTCTGCGCAAGGGGTATCGCTTGTTCCTGGGGGAGCGAACGCCACAGGAATGTCAGGCGAGTTAAAAACTCGCGCTCCCGGTTCACGGGGCCTTCAAATAAGCGATCAAGTCCGCCATCTGCTGCGGCGTGATCGCGGCTTCGAGCCCCTCGGGCATGAGCGAGATGCCGGGGCTGGTGAGGGACTTGATCTCGCTGCGTAAAGCCGTGTCCGTGCCACCATCGGCGCGTTTCATGGTCAGATTGCCCGCCGTCTCGCTGGCGATGAGGCCGGAGAGCGTGCGACCGTCGTTCGTTTCGACGATGTAAAGCGCAAAGTTCGGCGACACCTCGCGATTCGGGTCCAGCACGTTCGTGAGGATCTGCTCCGCCGGCCACGCCTTGATCGTGCCGAGATTCGGCCCCACGTCGTTGCCACGATCCAGATGCCGGTGGCAGACCATGCAGGCCGTTTCATAGACTTTCGCGCCACGCGTGGCGTTTCCGGCAAGGAGTGATGGCATCTTGCCATCATCGACGGCTGGAAGCCGTCGCTCCTTGATCCCCATCGCCACCGCATACCGATCAATCACCTCCTTGCGATTCGAAGAACCACCATCGCCGATGAGTTTCGCGATCCGCTCCGCCAGCGCGGGTGTCTTCTGACGCCCCAGCGTGGACTTGGCGGCGACGCTGAGTTGCGCAGGCAGGATTTTTTTTGCCTCGATGGCATCCAGCAGTCTTGCGATGCGGTCAGTGCGGGAGAGTAGGAGGGTGGTGGCCTTGTCGCGGAGTTGTGGGGTGAGCTTGGGCCAGGAATCGATGAGAATGTCGGCGACGGCGGGTTCGCGATAAGTGCCGAGGGCATCGAGAGCGGCGAGTTGGAGTTCGGCGGCTTGGTTCGGCGCGAGCGCGCGAATCAAGATTGAACTTGCCTTCGTCACAGGCATGAGTGCAATCAATTCTATATCCTGTCGGCCGAGAGCTGTGGAAGTATCAGCCAGCATTGCTACAACCGTCGCGATTCGATTCTGCCACCATATGAGGCACTGCGTCCGAACAGCCACATCTGACAGTTTGCGTCCTCGCTTCATGGCACCCTTTGAGACGGCTAACGCGGCGGCTTGAACAAGGCCATGTGGAGTGATGGGATAATCAGACTGGCTTTTCTCAATCCCCTCCAAAGTCGCAGGCAGCTCGAATGCTTCATTCACAATTTTCATATCCATAGAACCAGCTGCGACTTCGACCAAGACCGGGAATAAACGGAACCGGGTTTTGCTTGTTTCGTCTCGTGGGTCGAACGCCACGGTTGCTATGTGAGTCAGCCCGGCTCGGACACAGGCATTGACGACCAGAGGCTCCAGCCATCTGTCGCGTTCGGCAATGTTAAGCAACTGCCGTGACTGTTTCACAACAATGTCAGATGGAGCCGTTTCAAGCGCCAGGGCAGCCGCTGTCAGTTGCGGATGCTTCACGAGGAGATGCTGCCTGATGGAATCGAGAATGCCGCGTTGAACATCAGATAGACCGAGGGGCGGTTCACTGGCAATACAAGCAGCCTGAGCCGCCAAATGTTGATCAACTCCGTCCAAAGCATCGCGCAATACTTCGAAGCCCACTTGTTGGATGTTGTTGGCAGAAGAATAGGGAAGATTAAGAAGGCCTGTCAGTTTAGACATCGACCAGAGCGCACCGATTGCACCTTGCGGAGTTCTCGCGCTCTTCACCAGCGTCCGCAGCGGCTCCACGACGGCTTTGTTCTGCCGCTCAAACAGCAATCGCTGTGCGGTTTCGCGGTGCCACGCATTCGGATGATCAAGGAGGGTGACGAGTTCGGTGGTGCTCGCGGCGCTGAGCTTTGGGGCAACTCGTATTGTAGTCCCGGCTTTAGCCGGTGCTGTTTCAGAACCGGCTAAAGCCGGGACTACAATACGGGGAGCGAGCCGCCAGATGCGGCCTTTGTCGCGGCCGCGAAGCAGATCGACCGCCGCGTGAATGTCATCCGGGATGCTCCAGGGGTGCTCAATGACTTCGCGATACATGTCGCAGACGTGGAGGCAGCCGTCGGGGGCGTTGGTGAAGTTCACGGGGCGGAACCAGAGGTCGTCGCTGGTGCAGAAGTTTTCCGTGCCATCGACCTGCACGGCTTTGAAGGTGACGCCGTCGGGGACGAGCTGCATGCGGTAGAAGAGATTGCCCGCGACATCGGCGACGAAGGCGAAGTCGCGATACTCGGGCGGATACGCGTCGCCGCGATAGACGGTGATGCCGCTGGAGGAGGTGACGACACCGGTGCCGACGAGCTCGCTGTTCGGCAGTGTGCTGCCTTCCTGCACCCAGCGTTTCGCACGGAACTCGCGCCAGGGTTCCGGCGGGCTGGTGCGATAGACGGGGAGCTGGTCGCCGGCCTCGGCGCAGTCGTTGAGGGCACTGGGGACGACGAGATACGGATTCCGCGCGAGGTAGCGATACGGCAGGACGACGTGCTGGCAGGGATTGCGGATGTTGCAGAGGAAGCGGTTGCCCCAGTCGTCGAAGGTATTGCCGAAACGTGCGCCGCCGCTTTCGAGGCGCACATCGCCGGTGCTGGGATCGAAGCTGAAGTCGTTGCGCTTGATGGGCAGTGGTTTGAAATCCTGCGGCAACGGCATGACGGTCTCGCTGCCAGGCACGCGTTGGATTTCGCCGCCGTTGCTGCCACCGGCGACATAGATGCGGTGGTCGAGGCCCCAGATGGGATTGTTCATCACGGCCTGCACGTTGAGCTTTTTGAAGCCGGTGAAGACCTTCTGCCGCACATCGGCCACGCCATCGCCTGTCGTGTCCTTCAAATACCAGACATCGGGCGTGGCGGTGACGAAGATGCCGCCTTTCCAGCACGCGGCACCCGTGGGCCAGGAGAGGCCGTCGGCAAAGACGCTGGCCTTGTCGAAGATGCCATCACCATCCGTATCGGTGAGCAGGCGCACCTTGCCGATGGCCTGATCGGTGGGGTTTTCCTGCGCGTGTTTGTGCTGCTCCTTGTCCGTGTAGGGGTAGTCGTTCATCTCGCACACATAAGCGCGGCCGTCGGCGTCATACGTCATCGCCACCGGATCGGTGACGAGCGGTTCGGCGGCGATGAGCTGCAGCTCGAAGCCATCGAGGATGTGGAAGGTCTTTGCGGCGTCTTTTGCCTCCACGGGCGGTGTCGTGGGAAAATCGAGCCCCGAAACGGACAACCACGGAATACACAGAATACACGGAAGGAAAAGGAATCGGAGGAAACGCATGATGGGATAATACGTCAGGTTCTTTCCGCGTATTCCGTGGTTGGCTCCATTCCGACGAGCAGCCCCTTCTTGCATCCCTGTCACGACTCGCCACAATTGCGGTCCTTTTCCAACGCCATCGCCTACATCAACGAAAACTACAGCAAGCTCAAAGCCGGCTACCTCTTCCCTGAAATCGCCCGCCGCGTGAAAGCCTTCACGGAGGCCAATCCTGACGCCGCGAAGCGCCTGATCCGCTGCGGCATCGGCGATGTGACCGAGGCGCTGCCTGATGCCGTTCGTACGGCGATGCACAAGGCCGTCGATGAAATGGGCGACCGCAACAGCTTCCGCGGCTATGGCCCGGAGCAGGGTTACGACTTCCTGCGCAACGCCATCGCCGAGAACGACTTCAAGGCGCGCGGCATCCAGATCGAAGCCGACGAGATCTTCATCTCCGACGGCAGCAAGTGCGACACCGGCAACATCCTCGACATCTTCGGCGCGGGGAACAAGATCGCGATCACCGACCCGGTGTATCCCGTTTACGTCGATACGAACGTCATGGCTGGCAACACCGGCGATGCCGATGAAAGCGGTGCCTACGCGGGCCTGCATTACCTCAAATGCACGCCCGAAAACGGCTTCGTGCCGGAGATCCCGAGCGAGCCCGTCGATCTCGTGTACCTCTGCTACCCGAACAACCCGACCGGTGCGACCGCCACGCGTGCGCAGCTTGAGGCCTGGGTGAAATACGCGCGCGCCAACGGCACGATCATCCTCTACGACGCCGCCTACGAGGCCTTCATCCAGGACGCTTCCGTGCCGCGTTCGATCTTCGAAATCGAAGGCGCGCGTGATTGCGCGATCGAGTTCAGGAGCTTCTCGAAGAACGGCGGATTCACTGGTGTGCGCTGCGCCATCGTGATCATTCCGGAGGGCCTCATGGGCAAGAAGAAGGACGGCACGCAGCAGGCCATTCATCCGCTCTGGAGCCGCCGTCACAGCACGAAGTTCAACGGCGTCAGCTACATCGTCCAACGCGGTGCGGAGGCCGTTTACAGCCCCGAAGGCAAGGCGCAGGTCTCCGCGCTCATTGAGCACTACATGGGCAATGCCGCGCTGCTCGTCGAAGCCTGCAAGAAGGCCGGTCTCAACGTTTTCGGTGGCGTGAACGCGCCCTACGTCTGGGTCGGCTGCCCGAATGGTGTCACGAGCTGGCAGATGTTCGACAAGATGCTCAACGAGGCGAACGTGGTCATCACCCCCGGCAGCGGCTTCGGCAGCGCTGGCGAAGGCTACTTCCGCATCAGCGCTTTCAACAGCCGCGCGAACGTCGAGGAAGTCTGCCGCCGCATCGCGACGCTGTGACGGAGCGCGAGTTTCCAACTTGCCTCACTTTCGTAAAACGCCGCTCCACGATAGGGCGGCGTTTTTGTTTTAACACCGATCACACAAAATCCGTGATCGAGCCGAAGTCGGCGTCGAACAGGCGGCGGTAGGTGCGGAAGGCGAAGTGATCGGTCATGTTGGCGATCCAATCGCAGACCAGACGTGCGCGCGTGGCGGCATCCGCTGCAGCCTGAATCTCCTTTTCGATCGAAGCTGGCATGAGATGCAGCCCTTTTGGCTGCGCAGGCTCGATGTAGCGTTCGTGCAGCACCTCAAACACGCGCTTGAGGATGAAGTCGGCCTTGTGGTCGAGCTGCTGGAGCTGCGGGCTGAGGAAGACGAGGTCGAGCGCGATTTTTTTATGCAGATCCGCACGGCGGCGCTGCACGGGATCAATCTCGAGCGCGAACTGATACCGCCGCGTGCTCTGGCTGAGAAAGTTCGCGGCAGGAATCAGTTTCGTCGCACGGATGCACTCGCCAATAAGGCGGTTCAGACGCCCCTCGACTCGGTTCTCACGCATGGCCTTGCTCAGGAAGGCCACATCGTTGCTGTCGGCTTCTGAGAGCGTCTGCTCTTCTGCCCAGCGTTCCAATCTGGTCACATTGACGAATCCCGCGTGGATGCCGTCCGCGATGTCATTGAGCGAGTAAGCGGTGTCATCTGCCCAGTCCATGATCTGACACTCGATGCTCTTGAAGCCGTTACGTTCTTTTCCGGGCGTCAGTTCCATCGGAAAAGCCTGGCCGCCGAGGGTGAAATCGAGCCAGCGTTCCTGATGGTCGTACAAATACTGACTGGTCTTGTGCGCTGGTTTTTCCGTGAAGATTGTTTTGTATTTCAACACGCCGTCTAGCAGCGCCCGTGTGGGGTTCATGCCGACGCGGCCTTCGCTGAACAACGTTTGCGTCAGGATGCGCAGGGTCTGCGCATTGCCCTCGAAACCGCCGTAGGCTTCCATGAGCTGGTGCAGCGTGCGTTCACCCGCATGGCCGAAGGGCGGATGGCCGAGGTCGTGGCTCAGGCACGCGCTTTCGACGAGGTCGGGATCGATGAAGCAGTCGCCGTCCAGAAACTCGCTCTGCTGCGCGAGCCAGCCGCAGATGCTGCGGCCGATCTGCGCCACCTCAATACTGTGCGTGAGCCGGGTGCGGTAGAAGTCGTACTCGCCGGACAGAAACACTTGCGTCTTGCTTTGCAGTCGCCGGAACGCGCTGCTGTGGATGATGCGGTCACGGTCGATCTGAAACGGGTTGCGATACTCGCCCGGGTACTGCGGGCGCGGGTCCAGCGTTTCGAGATCAAAGTCGGTGTAAAAGCGGTTCGCAGGCATGCTAGAGGTGCCGCGATGCTAGCAGGTCGTGGCAGCGGGGCAAGGCCGCTGCTTCAGCGCTCCCGGCGGAAGGCAAACTGCCCGGTGGGCACCCGGCCCTCATCCTCCGCAGCCTCGGCGCTTCTTTCCTGTCGCCGACCCGCCACAAAAGCAGGTTTGAACGGCCGATGCTGGATCTTTTCGATCTCTGCATCACTCACACCCATGGCCCGCAGGCGGCGGCGCTCATAGATGCGGATTTTGTGGCTTTCTAACATGAGCTTTAAGACCCTGTGCAAAGTGGACCGTTCAAAACTGTCCCGAATTCAGCAGCACCAGCGTGCAGGCCTCCTCGCAGGCGATTCCGGCTTGTTGCAAAGCCTGCTCCAGTTCCGCATTTTCCGCACCAGGATTGAAAATGACACGTCCGGGCTTGAGGGCGGTCAGCTTGTCCTGCAAACCGGCTGAGATCGCCGCGCCGACATACATCGTCACCGTATCCACGACCCCGCTGATGGCGCTCACATCGGCGACGACCGGAATTTCTTCGATCTCTGTCAGCTTCGGATGCACCGGCACGACCGCATGGCCGTGTTTGCGCAGCAGCAGCAACGCTTGGTGGCTGTAGCGTCCGGGATTGTTGCTGGCACCGATGATGACGACGCGTTCGGATGGTTTGCTCATGCGTCACCATCCAGGCGAGGCGATGAAATTCAACTCCGGTTCCGACATTCCCAGTATTCGGTGCGCCCTCCCGCACCATCCATGTGGGGGAATGAGAAGGCGCTGGTCGGGTGG
>JBDNIB010000682.1:0-2618 GCA_041688535.1 Prosthecobacter sp. | reverse complement strand
CTTTCCGTATCGCCGCAGCTCCGCACCAGCCACACGGTAGCCACGATACAATGCGGAGTAGTGTGCAGTTGGCCGCCACCCGGCCAGAGCGCCGGGACCCGGTGGCCTGGTGTGCGCTGGCAGGGCCTCGCCGCTATACACGCATTGTATGTAGCGACGTTGTCTCAGACCGCGCCTCACGGGGCCTTCGCCCTTCGGGCAGCCTGCGGCTGGCTACCTTCGCTCCGCTCGGTTCTTCCCAGGATCAGGCGGCGGCGTTCGGCCCCCGCCTCTCTCTGCCGCAGCCAAGCTCAGGCCGCATGGCCGTCACGCGCCGCCCACCTGATGCATGAGTCACGCCACGGCCAACCACCCCAAGCCCCGCCCGTGTCATGCCGCATGCTCCCACCGCCCGGCTGAGCCTACCGACGCGGCCCGTGGTGCTGCGGGACATGGGGGGCAAGGCTCATCCAGCGTTTGCTTCTCCTACGGCGGCGACTTACCCTCGTGCCGCGCTCCTCCCTTGGGCTGCATTTCAGCGGTCCTTCCGGCTTCTGCTTTCCTGAATCGTTACCCCAAACCATCGTCAACCATGAACTTCGGCATCGCCCTCGGCTCGAATCTCGGTGATCGCGCTGAGAACATTCAGCGCGGCATTGAATTGCTCCTGGCCCGCGTTCCGGGCGTGACACTCAGCGCCAGCGCCCCGGTTTATGAAACCGCACCGGTCGATTGCGCCCCCGGCACGCAGGCGTTTTTGAATACCGTCGTCGAAATCTCGGCCAATTGCCTGCCACGTGAGCTACACACCCATTTAAAAGCGGTGGAACAAGCGCTGGGGCGGCCCGAGCAGCGCGCGCGCAACTCGCCACGCACCCTTGATCTCGATTTGCTGTATGCCGATGACTGTGTCAGCGACGACCCCGAACTCATCCTGCCGCATCCACGGCTGCATCTGCGCCGCTTCGTGCTGCAACCGCTCGCCGACATCCGCGCCGATTTGATCCTGCCCGGCCAGACCAGCACGGTATCCACACTGCTGGCAAAGCTGGATGATGTGGAACTCTGAGAACTGAGCTAATTGCAAAACCCCTGAAAACCAACGCTGTTTAGGCTAAATGTGTTATCTGCCATAACTGATCGCAACACACAGCATTTGTAACATCGAAGGTGTGAGGTTTTGCAATTGGCTCAACTGTCTGCGAATAAAAAAACACGCGACGCTGGTGAGGCGTCGCGTGTGGTTGAATGAAAACTGTGTCGCGTGATTTACGCGAACAGTTGCGGAATCGGCTGGCCCTTGTCGGCGATGGTGAACGGACGCTTGCTGGGGCTGTAGATCACGTGGTCGAGCGGCAGACCGAGGGCGTAGGCGATGGAGGCATTGAAGTCCATGATCTTGACCTTGTCCTCGACGACCTCGCGGCCTTCCTTGTCGGTCTTGCCGTAGGTGAAGCCGCCTTTGACGCCACCACCGAACATGACGCCGGAGAAAGCCTTCGGATAGTGGTCGCGGCCGGCGTTCTGATTGATGTCAGGCGTACGACCGAACTCGGAGTTCAAGACGATGAGGGTATCCTGCAGCAGGCCGCGATTATGGAGGTCGGCGACCAGAGTGGCGAGGCCCTTGTCGAGAGTTTCGCAGCGCTCAGGCACGGCGACGAAGTTGGCGTTGTGCGTGTCCCAGCCGCCGAGAGAAACCTCGACAAAACGGACGCCGCGCTCCACCAGACGGCGGGCAAGCAGGCAGCCCTGGCCGAAGGCTTCCTTGCCGTAGGCGGCACGGAGTTCGCCGGGCTCCTCGCTGAGGTCGAAGGCCTTGAGGTCTTCGGACTTCATCATGGCCATGGCGTCATCGTACATGTCGGCGTAGGCGTTGACATTGCGGTGCGGGAAGGTCTGACGGAAGTCCTTGTCCAACTCGTCGGCAAGCTTCATGCGGGCCTGGAATTTGTCTTCAGGAACACTGGATTTGATGTTCTTGAGACCGTTTTCCGGATTGCTGACGAACAGCGGAGCCTGAGCGGCGGGGAAGAAGCCGGCACCGGGATGACGGCTGTCATTGCCGATGTAAACAAAGTTCGGCAGGGTGCTGTTGCCACCGCCCTGGAAGACGTTGAGCCAGGCTCCCATGGCGGGATGACGGATGGTGCCGCGCAGCTCGTAGCTGGTGTGCATCATGTAGTTCCCCTGCTCGTGCGCGCCCTGGGTGGAGGTGAGGGAGTTCACCACGGTGCCGTGGTGCATCTGCTGCGCGGTGAGCGGCAGGTATTCCGAGATGCGGACGCCGTCAGCGCTGGTTTTGATGGCCTTGGTCGGGCCGGCGGTTTCGACGCCTTCTTTGGGATCCCAGGTGTCCATGTGGGACTGGCCCCCGTTCATGTAGAGGTAGATGACGTTCTTTGCAGTCGCGGCCTGCTTGAGCTTCGAGGAGCCTTCAAAGGCGGCGAAGGACCGGCTGGTGAGCGAGTTGCCAAGCAAGCCAACGCCGAGCAGCGAGGAGACGGTTTTGGCGGCGAAGTCGCGGCGGGTGATTTCACCGGAGCGGACGAGTTTGGTGGCGAGTTCCTGTTTCATGGGAGATGCGCGTGTGTGTTGTTGGGTTTGTGTGTTGTCTTACTGAATGAAAATGAACTGCT
>JBDNIB010000681.1:0-3899 GCA_041688535.1 Prosthecobacter sp. | reverse complement strand
TTCGACCGCATCTTGCGCCTTCAACTCGCGCATTACATGCCCGAACTTGCACCCCAAGCCCAGCGCGATGCCGCCCTAACGCTTCTCTCCTCGAAACAGCACCCCGACGGCGGCTGGTCATTGCGTGACATGTCCGCCCTCGGCGACTGGCATTTCAAAATGAGCGATACCGTGGTAAACCTCATCACAAACTTGCCTGATGCGGCGAAACCAGAGAGCGATGCCTACATGACGGCCTTCGCCATCGTGCTGATGCGCCAAAACAATGTCCCCGCTAGCGATGAACGCATCCAGCGCGGCCTCGTCTGGCTGAAGCGCGAGCAGCGCGTCTCCGGCCGCTGGTGGATGCAGTCGCTCTATCGGGGGAACTACAGCTACATCACCTACATCGCCACCACTCAGGCGTTAAAGGCGCTGGCCTTGTGCGACGAATTGCACTGATTTTCATCGCCGTGCACGCCGATACGCCGCCGGTGACTCCCCCATGCGTTTGCGGAAATGCTGGGTAAAACTGCTCGCATCCACAAAGCCGCACTTCTGCGCCACTTCGCTCGCCGTCAGAGTTGTCCCCTCCAGCAGACGCACCGCCGCCAGCACCCGCGTCTTGATCAGGAATTCCTGCGGGGTGATGCCAAACGCGCTTTGAAACCGCCGCTGCAACTGCCGCAGCGACTGCCCGCAGGACTTAGCCACATCTTCAATCAAGAGTGGCTTGGAGTAGTCATGACGGATGATTTCCACCGCCTGCGCCACAGTTTGGAACACCGGCAGCCTGCGCTCCGCTTCATCAGGACGCCTCAAGGTGCCCATCACACCCTGCACCCGGCGTTTAGAATCAAAGAGCGGCAGTTTCGTCACCAGAAACCAGTCCGGGATGCCCTGGGAGTCCCACCACAGCTCGACGCGCTCGATCACATCCACCTTGCCCGCCAGCAGGCGCTTATCGTCATCCACATAAGCCTGAGCCATCGTGTCCGGGTTCAGGTCAAAGTCTGTGCGCCCAATAATCTCCGAATCATCCGACATCTGGTAGCGCTGCATCAGCCCCTCGCTGGCAAACATGAGATGCCCCGCCTCGTTCTTGGCAAAGAAGTAAACGCCCGGGATGTGGTCAAACAACCGCTGAAACAGCAGCGTCGGCTCCAGAGCAGCCATCCATTCAGCCCGCTGTTTCCGCCAGCGCGCAATTTCCGCCTCCGAGCGCTTGGGGCGCTCGCGGGGTTTAAGGGGTGTCGCATTTCGCATCATCTTTGTCGTGACGACGATGCACGGTTCTGCGTTAATCTGCAACCAACCACCCGCCCATGAGACCCATCGTCCAAATTTCCCTCGACCTCACCAACATCGACGAAGCGCTCGAAACCGCCGCGCTGGCTCTGCGCGCCGGTGTGGACTGGCTGGAAGCCGGCACGCCGCTCATCCTTGCTGAAGGGCTCCACGGTGTGCGTGCGCTGAGGAAAGCTTTCCCAAACATTCCAATCGTCGCTGATCTCAAAATAATGGATGGCGGCTACCTCGAAGCTGAAATGATGGCAAAGGCCGGCGCCACTCACGTCGTCGTCATGGCTCGTGCGCATGCCGAAACCGTGAAATGCGTGGTAAATGCCGGCAAAGACTTCGGCTGCAAGGTGATGGGTGACAACATGATCTGCGAAGACATGATCGCCGGAGCGAAGTGGCTGGAGGATCTCGGCTGCGACTACGTTATTCATCACATCGGCTACGATGAGCGCCGTGGCATCGCCGCTGCTGGCAAACGCATGCCGAGTCCGCTGGATCAGCTCCGCGAAGTGGTCAACGCAGTCAAAATCCCCGTCCAGGCCGTCGGCGGCCTCAGTCTGGAGCAGGCTATTCAGTGTCCCAAGTACGGTGCCCCGCTCGTCGTCCTTGGCGCACCGCTCACCATCGATGCCGACGCCTTCAAAACGGCGGACGGCAATCTGGAAGCTTCTCTGCGCATGATTTGCGAAGCCGTGCATGCTCAGGACGTTCCTGCTTTCTAATTCCACCTCTTTCCATCCCATGAAAACCGCTGCCGTCGTTAATTACGCGCCTGAAAAAGGCTCCGTCGAAGTCCGTGAAATCGAAACGCCCACCATTGGCAGCGAGGATGTGCTTCTAGAAGTCGTCAATGTCGGCGTCTGTGGCTCCGATCTCCACCAGTGGACCGCCGACCACTCCTGGCCGGTGAACTATCCCGTCGTGCTAGGCCATGAGTTCGGCGGACGCATCGTCGAAGTGGGCAAGGATGTAGAGGGCTGGAAGGAGGGCGACCGAGTCGTCTCCGAAACCGCCGCCATCATCAGCCCGAACAATCCGATGACGAAGCGTGGTCTCTACAATCTCGACCCCACCCGCAAGGGCTTCGGCTACGGCGTGAACGGAGCCATGACCAAGTATGTGCGCGTGCCCAGCCGCATCCTGCATCACGTCCCGGACCAACTTCCCTTTGAGCAGGCCTGCCTCACTGAGCCCTGCTGTGTGGCCTACAGCGCCGTGGTGAAGAACGCCCGCATCGAGCCCGGTGACCGTGTCGTCGTGCTTGGCCCAGGCACCATCGGCATTCTTTGCGCCGCTATGGCGCGCCTTTGCGGTGCGCAGGTCGCCATTGTCGGCCTGCCGCAGGATGCGCATCGCCTTGAACTCGCCCGCAAGCACTATGGCTGCGAAGTCATCATCGGCGATGCCAAGCCATGGGCCATCGACCGTGACGGACTGGGCTGCGATGGCGTCATCGATGCCGCAGGTGCCAGCATCACGCTCAAGATCGCGCTCGATATCGTGCGCCCTGCCGGATGGATCAGCAAAGTCGGCTGGGGCCCGCAGCCTCTCGGCTTCAATCTTGATCCGCTCGTGCAGAAGAACATCACCCTGCAAGGCAGCTTCAGCCACAACTGGCCGATCTGGGAACGCGTCATCGCCTTGCTCAGCAGCGGCCAGTTTGATGTGAAGCCGATCATCGGTGGCGTCTGGCCTGTGACCGAATGGCACGAAGCCTTTGAGAAGATGCACAAGGGCGAGGTGGTGAAAAGCGTGCTTCGTCCGGTGTAATCGCCGGATCAATCCTTACTCCACTTTGTGAAAAAGTTCGTCAAATAGGCTGTGTGATGGACCGCTCACAGCCGTTCTTCCTTCACCCACCACCCGCCATGAAATCCATCCTCTGCCTCGCCCTGCTCTCCACCGCTGCTTTTGCGGCTGATTATCCTCGTGTCATTTTCTCAGATGACTTCGCCGGCGATGGTTTCGGCAAGGCCTGGGGCCACTACAAGAGCTCCAGCGAGGTGAAGGGCGGTGTGCTCGTGGGCATCACAGCACCGACTTCGGACCACAGCGCGGTGGACCACATCCGCATCGAAGGCGAGCGCGATCTGGAAGTCAGCGTGAAGTTCCGTTTTGTCAGCGACAAGGCGAAAAGCTTCAACGTGTGGTTCGACGACAAGAACTACAAAGGCTCACACGCCGGCCACATCTGCCAGGCATCCATTGCGCCGACTGGCGTGACGGTCTCTGACGCCAAGACAGGCGGTTTCGATCTGACGAACGGCCTCTATGACCGCAAGAAAGCCAACCAGTTGTCGGATGAAGAGAAGAAGATGCTCGCCACCAAGGCGGCGAAATTTCCGGTTAAACTCAGCCTCGAAGAGTGGCACACGCTCGTCGTGACTACCAAGGGAGAAGAGATCAGCGTGAGCATCGACGGCAAGGCAGTCGGCTCCTTCAAGTCCCCCGGCGTCAATCACGACACCAAGTCGCTGATCAGCCTGACGACGAACGCCGTGGACGTGGAATACGACGACTTCAGCATCAAGGGTGTGGCGAAATAAATTACGCCAGCAGCGCTCGCACAACATCGCCGCTCACGTCTGTGAGGCGGAAGTCGCGGCTTTGGAAGCGGT
>JBDNIB010000680.1:0-2050 GCA_041688535.1 Prosthecobacter sp. | reverse complement strand
CTCCCGGCACCCGACCATGCTGGACACTGCCTAAAAGCGAAATGGGTGAAACCCGCCGTCGTGAGTTTCTTCTCCGGCTCGCGACATCCACGTGGTCAGCGGCGAGTGTTTCTTCGAGTCCAAGCCGTGGTGCATTTCTCGACACAGTCGCAATGACGCCAATGGGGTTTCACCCCATTGCGATGCTGTCATGGCATGGCTTAGCCATGCGGTCATGACTACCGTCTCCTTCCTCGGAAACTATGCACCGCGCTGCTGCGGCATCGCCACCTTCACCCAAGACCTCCGCGCTGCGGTGATGCAGGCGCGACCGGACATCAAAGCGCCGGTGGCCGTGATGTCGGATGATCTGCATGGCTATGCCTACCCGGATGCAGTCGAGATCGTGATCGATCAAAACGATCGTTCCAGCTACAGCCAGGCGCAGCGGCTTTGAACCGCAGCGGTGCCAGTGTGGTGAGCCTCCAGCATGAATTCGGCATCTACGGCGGCCCTTCCGGCGTCTGGTTGCTGGGCCTGCTACGCGAGCTGCGGCTGCCGGTGGTGACGACATGCCACACAGTGCTGCGTGATCCCACCACCGATCAGCATCAAGTGATGTGCGCCATCGCCAGACATTCGACGCGCGTGATCGTCATGGCAGAGAAAGGCCGGAACTTTCTGCGCGAGATTTACGCCGTGCCGGATCACAAGATTGTCGTCATCCCACATGGCATCCCCGATGCCACCGTGTCTCCGGCGGAGCGCCTGAAAACGCGTGAGTCCCTCGGCTGGGCGCAGCGCCGGGTGATGTTCACGTTTGGCCTGCTGGCCCCGAGCAAGGGCATCGAATATGCCGTTCATGCACTGCCTGAAATCGTGAAAAAGCAGCCTGCAGCGCTCTACGTCGTCGCTGGAGCCACGCATCCCAACCTGCTGCGTGAGCAGGGCGAGAGCTACCGTGAAAGCCTGATTGCATCAGCGGCGGAACTCGGCGTTTCACAGCATTTGCAGTTCATCGACCGCTTCGTCAGCCGGGACGAATTGATCCAGCTCATCGCTGCCGCCGATCTCTACACCACGCCTTATCTCAACGAAGCGCAGATCACCAGCGGCACACTGGCTTACGCCTTTGGCATGGGCAAGCCGGTCATCTCCACGCCCTACTGGCATGCAGCGGAGCTGCTGGCAGACCGCCACGGCATGATCGTTCCCTTCCGCAGCAGCAGCGCACTGGCGGAAGCAGCCAACGGCCTGCTCGATGACGAAACGATCGCGCAAGACATGTCGGCACGCGCTTATCAAAAAGGCCGTGCCATGACGTGGAGCGTGGTGGGTCAGCGTTACGCAGACCTGTTTGAAAGCGTGACCGCGCCCGCCCCCACAGAGAAGCCGGCTTTCATGCGGACGCCGCCACCGCTGCTCACATGGCCTGCACACGTAGCAGCGCGTCGTGAGATCAAACATGCTTCAGATTGGGGACTTCACCCCATGGTGAACGCCGAACAGAAGGCTTAGAATGGAAACATCGCAGGCTGAAGCGCCTGCAAATAATTCAATCAAAACGCACCGCAAAAACCATGAAGACCCTCGCCACAACCCTGTTCATCGCCGCCTGTCTCACCTTATGCGGGCTGCTCCTGTTGAGCTATCAAAGCGTCGCGGCGGACAGGGAAATCGCCCTCGCCGCCGCAAAAACGCCAACCACCCGCAAAGTCACCGAGAGCAGCCAGGACACGCTGCGCTCCACGGTGAGAAGTCCCGTGAACGCCGCTGGCTATCGCAAGTTTGAAAAGGTCAGCAGCGCCAAGTTCGACCAAGACGCTTTTGAAAAAGTAGCAATTCACCCCATAGCGAAATGAGCATGTACTCTGGATTCTCACCATCCCATGAAGCCACAACCCAAAGCCAAATCCAAGATTCGTCAATCTGAGGTGGACCCCGAAATTCGGGCCAGTAGTGAAGTTGTGAGTTTATGGTGGTTACGGGTTGGGATTTCCACCCCAGACCCCGACATACCCAGTGAAAGCCAAACGTAAAAGACACGACGCCATGTTCAAAGCCCGAGTGG
>JBDNIB010000679.1:0-4521 GCA_041688535.1 Prosthecobacter sp. | reverse complement strand
GGAAAACACGTTGAGGAGTGAGCGGCGAGGATGAGGGGTATGCCATGTCGGGCGGTAGAGCCTGATTCATCAGCTCCAGAGTTCGTTAAACATCATCTGCTTGTCGGCAGCGCTGAGAGTGGAACGTGAGACTGAGTTCCAGGCGGTGTTGCTGTTTTTGAAACTTCCATGCATTGGCAATGAGTGAGGCAAGGCGGCGACGTGTCGTTTGACACGCGATCTTTGGAAGGGTCTCGGGAGTGCGCTCTGGCTGTTGCGGTAGAATGCGGGGAATGCGTTGCACCACTTCCATTGGGGTTGCGGACGGGCGGATAGACGCTGCCATTCGTTCACTTCACTTCCTTCGCATACTGCTGCCACGCGTCTTCGATCTTCGCGGACGCAGCTTCTCCGGAGTGGAAGATGAAGCGGTGCCGGAGCTTCAGTTGCTCGCCTTGCTTGAGCGTCGTGGTGCCGTCGGGGAGCGTCTTGTCGTAGTCTTGTTGGGCAAAGGGATTGGCGGTGAAGAGGCCGTAGCCGCGGACGTGCCAGCGGGTGGGATAGCGGTAGCTGCTGGGGTGATTGCGGATAGCGATGCCGAGTCTGTCGAGATCCTGCATCAACTCTCCCACAATGTCGTCCAGTTCGGCGATGAAATCACCGTGTGGACCTGCTTTCGTCTTTCCTCGAAATGCCTTGCCGGGAAATGACGGCAGATGCACCGCCTGCGTGGCGTGAAAGAGGAAGAAGGGCTTGTCAGATGAGGTGCGGACGTGCTCGGCGATGAAGTCGCGGCTCTTTTTGAGAAAGACCATGTCCACTTCCTCCATCGGGAAGTCTGGCGCGATGAGTCCCGGCCGGCAGTCGATTGCATACGGATGCTTGGGCAGGGTTGATTTGTCGATGATTTCCGTGGGCGGCACCGGAATGCGGTCGTTGTCAATGAAGGCGTAGAGCCAGTCCGTCGTGGGACAGCACGCCGTGCCGAAAAAGCGCTCAAAGCCGTGATCGACGGGGCCGCCCTCGATGCGCCGGGTGAAATCAATGCGGCGTGTGGCATCGAGACTCCCGCTGTGAATCGGCTCACCAGCCTCGTCGCGAAACGTCCAGCACATGCCATTTGCCGACCGCAGCCGTCGCGTAGCCTTGTTTCCGCAGCATTTCCGGCAGCGTCACACGGCCCGGCGCGATCAGCGAAGGCCCGCCAGCACCCGTGAAAACCGTGTCGCCGTTTGGCACACGAAAGGCCATCTGTCCCGTCATGAGGCTGTAGCGGGTCGGCGTGCATACCGTGGCAGGACTGTGTGCATCGGTGAAGCGCATGCCTGCACGCGCCAGCCGGTCGATGTGTGGCGTCGGCACCTTCGACTCCGCATTGTAGCACCCGACATCGCCATAGCCGAGATCGTCGGCGAGGATGATGAGGATGTTGGGTTGTTCAGCGGCTCGCAGTGGTAGTGCGAGGGTGGTGATGCTGATGAGAAACAGCAGGGTGAGATGGAAAATGAGGCGCTTCATGGGGTAAGTCGGCAGGCTGATCATTTCGGCACTTCGTTCACCGTGTAATAGGCTTTGCGGTGCAGGAGTGGTTCTCCCTGCTGCGAGGTGAGTTTGTCAAAATCGAAATCGTGAATGTGGTCTTCGGTGATGGTTTCCACGTGAAGCATCACGCTGAGTCCATCAGCGGCGGGCGTGGCGCGCAGGATGCGCGGGGTGGTGTGGTCCACTTCGGCGCTGCCGTAGGCGGCGTGGTAAATGTGCGTGTAGGTGGTGAGCGTGTAGTTTTCTGGCTTCGCGGCGAGCTCGGCATTCACGGGTTTCGTGAAAGTGATGAGGAAGCCGTCTCGGCGGATGTTGATTTCCTTCACTTCGAAAGGCGTCACGCCGTTCCAATCAATGCGCTGGAGGGAGAACGGTTCGCTGCCGCGCACAGGCCACTGGCGACTGGTGGTGAAACCGCCGGCGATGAGCTGCCCGCGTGGCGTGAACTCGATGTTCATGATGCCCGTGGCGAGTCCTTCGCGGAAGGGGTAACACGCGCCCTGCCACACGCCGTTCACCTGCTCCGTGGTGGCACGCATGATGATGCTCTGCGTGTAGTCCCCGAGGAAAAACTGGCCGTCGAATGGGCCAAACTTCCCGTCGGTCTGCGCGAGGCGAAAGCCAGAGATGGAGCGGCCCATCTTGATGTAGGGAAACCTCACGGCAGGCGGCACGAGCTCCTTCACGCGCCTCTTTTCCACGGCCATGCGTGAGTTCGTGTGCGGCTCGATGGATGGAGCCTGCATGTCCTTGGTGAAGGCATACCAGTTGTAACTCGCGGGATGGCCAAGGAAGGCACCGGGCTGCAGATGCTTGAGCGAGCAGCAGCCGTTCCACGGCCCCTGACTCTCGATGACGAACATCTCGCCCTGTGCATTCGCGCCAACACCGCCGGGACTGCGCAGACCGCTGCACACGGGAATCATTTTGCCCGAAGGCGTCACTTTCACTGCCCAGCCACGATAGAGATTGTGTGATTCATAGGAACCGCTGAGACCGAGCGCGACCCAGATGTTGCCTTCCGCATCAGGCTTCGAGCCAAAGGCAAACTCATGTCCCTCGGCATATCCCCAGTCGCTCGTGAGCGTGTCGTAGCGGTCGGCCACTTCATCGCCGTTGGTGTCGGAAATGCACATTACCTCACCCCAGGTCGTGGCGAGCATCGCGCTGTCGCGCCATGCGAGGGAAAATATCTCGTCCTGTCCGCTGGCGAAGAGATGAAACTGTGGCTGGGGTGGCGAATCCATCACGCCCTTCACGAAATAGATGTCCCCGCGTCGCGTGCCGACCGCGAGCCGATCGTCCGGCAGAAATTCTAGCCCACCGGGTCGCAGCGGAACGGTGGCGGGAACAGGGATGGCGGTGATGGGATAATACTTCGCCTCCTCCACGGACGTTCCCCACATTTCACCGAGGTCTTCTGCGGCGGGCATGATGATAGGCAAAAAAATGGCGGGCAAAAAGATAAAGAACCCGATTTTTTTGCCATGAATCTTAGTGCTCATATTACCAGCGGTACTCCAGTTGAAGGTTCGTTTCCCCCACCGGCAGCGTCAGCGGAATGAGCACTTCATCAGGCGATCCTTCGCGAACGATAGCCGCCTGCCCATCTGCCAGTCGCAAAGTCAGTTTCTCCACGCGAAACTCATGCTCCGAGACCTTCGCGACACTTTTCCCCACAGCAGCTCGAAAATGAAAAACCTTCTGAACGACGGGCGCGGTAAAACGCAGCGTGCGGCGGAAGAAACTACGCCCCGTTTCATCACGCACATCTTCGAAAAAGTCTGCCACAGCGATGTCACCGTAGCTGTAGCGAAAAGTCGGGTGCCGCCTGGCATCGAGCGTGTAGCCGTGAAAAGCGTAACCGTGGTCCTGCGGGAAAGCGTGGTTCGTTTTGCCTTTGTAGGGCCAGTTTTCGTCCGGCGATTGGAGGCGATGAAATGGGATGCCGGGTGGAAAAGAAATCGGGTCAGTGCCGAGTGGGCTGAAGGTGCCGAAGTCCACATTGGCGAACTCGCCTTTCCACAGCTTCCGCAGCGCCATTTCGCCTGCGTCAAAGGCTAGGTTCACTCTCTCGGGATAACCGACGCCGATGCCGCGGAAACCCGCAGCAGGACCACGACCACGACAAATCTCCGCCACGTCGCCGACACGCAGTTCATTCGTCTGACGCGAAAGACCGACCGGTTTTTTTGCACGTTCGCCATCGGCGAGGTAGTTCCAGATGGCCTCGATTTGCTGGGCGCTGTCGCCGTTGAGGATGTTCGGGCGCACGGATTTTCCGTCGGGCCAATAGCCCGGCATTATGACCGTGGGGTGAAAGCGCGATGGCTGGCGCAGGTAGAGCTCGAACCAGTTCCGCTGCAGCCGCTCTGACGAGTGTGCGATGTCGAGTGCGCTGATCTCACCGGATTTTTGACCATTGAATTCGTGGCACGCGACGCAGGCCAATCCGTTCGTGCCGACGAGTTCGTAGCCTGCCGCTTTGGACTCCACTAACTGCTCCACCTGTGGCAGTGCGGCTACCTCCAGCGTGTCCACTTTGCTAAAAAGATCCACGAGCGGCGCGACCTGCGCCTCGCCGAATTGCGGCATCGCGGCGTCCACGTAGTCGCGCTGACGTTGGCCATGCAGCATCACGGCACCGAGCCATTGCGGCGTGAGTTTTGCGCCGACTCCCGTGAGCGGCGGTGGAACGCGTCCCTGGTCACCGAGCGAGGGCTGCGTGGTAGTGAAAAGCGCGCGCCGTTCCGGCCTTGGACCGCCAAGTCCCGTGCGGTCATGACAGGCGATGCAGTTCAGCGCAGCGAGGGTCTTGTGGATGCGCTGTTCGTCGCTGAGTTGTGGATTGGGTGCCGTCGGAAGAGCTTGGCGAATCAGCGCACGTTGTTCCTCGCTGAAGCCGAACTGCGGCCACGCGCCCGTTTCGTTGCTAAGGCAACCGTTTTGGGCGTTTAGACGGGAAAAAGGAGTCGCGAGGCGACTGGGAATCTTGGCGTC
>JBDNIB010000078.1:0-12486 GCA_041688535.1 Prosthecobacter sp. | reverse complement strand
GATTCACGCCCGGGTGATCATAAAAATGGCGATCCTCCAGCGTCAGCGTCGCCTCGATCAACACCGGACTGATCTCCGCCAGCGGCGTGAAGCGCCGATACTTACCATCTGGCGTCAACGCGAGATGCAGCAGCCGCCCGTTGCGATCCTCCAGCGTGCGCGAAAACCGAAACTCCGGCGGATACAACTCCGGTTGCGGCAGTAGCAGCCAGATCAATACCGCGCACAACAACGCTCCGACACTCCAGCGCAGGAGTCGCAATCGCAGCAATTGTCGGATCATGCGCATAACATCACTCCACGTCCACCTTCCCGCCACCATCGCGCCCTTTAATGCCGCGATCATACATGCTCTCGGCAAACACCGGCGGGATCACATAACTGCCTGCGGCGATGGGTTTGATGCGATACGCGAAGGTTTTCACCTCGCCTTTGCCGAGGCCGCAGAAGAAGACGTTTCGATCCTCGCGAACATCGACATAATCCGCGCCGGGAATCGTGCCGCGTCCGGGTTTAAGGCCGTTAGGTTCCAATTCGAAGCTGCCGGGCATCAAATCGAGCACGGCAATGTTGTTCAGCACATCCGACGACACATTGCGCACACTCAAACGCACGTGCGCGCTTTCGCCGACCTTCAGCTTCGCCACAGCATTGCCATCCGCGTCCAAAATTTCGCGGAAGACCTCTAGACCGTCCGCGATGCGCTGTGTCGGCACGCCGACGTCGAAACCAGCCTCCGTTACTTGATAAAACGCGCCCAGATCACGCCCACCGCCTTGCGCGAGACCAAAGCGCAACCCACCAGCCTGCGCGCTGAAGTCGCTTTGGATCAAGCCGGTTGTCTCCGGCACTAGCACACTCGGCGTGCCGCCAGCTCGCGCCAATTCGCTCAATGAAACACGCACACCGGATTGTTTCGCAAGATCGGAATAGGCTTTGAGCGCGAGGATCGTCGTGGCGGCGCTGATCGTGTTGAAGCGATTGCGCCCCAGCGGTTCGGTGACAACGGCGAGATCGTCATAGCCGAAGTTTCCGGCCAGTTCCGGGAAGTGTTTGCACGCCACAGCAAAGCCTTCCGCCTGACTCACCTGCGGATCGAGGTAATACCAGCCGCGCCATGCACCCACCTCACGCCCTTTGCGCACCGCCTTCCAGTAATCCTGCATCAGCGTTGTCGCTTCCTGCTTCTGCTGGAGCAATGCATAGGTGCCCGCGAGATACGCGGCGGTAAGATGGCCGCGCCATGCCTCCTGATGCTGCTGCCGCAGATGATCGCGCAAATTGAGCACATAGGTGGAGGTGTTTTCGCCATGCCGGGTAAGCAAATAAATCGCCGCTGCCTGGATCGACGCATTATCGAGTCCGCTCACCTTGCCGCGTGCCATCTGCTGCATCCGTTTGCGCGCACCTTCGAGCAGCGCGGACGGCACCGCATGACCTGCATCCCGCGCTTCCGTCAAAATGCGCATCACATAAACCGAGAGATAATCCATCCCGGTGTCCGCAGACGAATCCCAGTAACCGAAGCCGCCACTCGAGTTCTGACGGCTACGCAGTAGAGCGAAGGCGGTGTCGAGTTGCCGCATCGAATCCGCAGGATCGAAGCCAAAGTCCGCCTCCTTCACCAGCAGCAGACGCGAAACGGCACGGCTGGTGATCTGCTCGGAGCAGCCATACGGATATTCGTGAAGATACGATTCCAAACCTCGCGCCAGTCCAAGCGGCAGCGCCGATACGTTCGCGTTCAGCTTGCGATACTGCGGGAACATCTCGCGCGTCACCTTCACCTCTTTCGTGTTGTCGCTGAAGTAAGCGCTCTGCACATGCGTGAGATAAGGTGCCGCAGGTCGCACGCTGAGCGTGGCACGTCGCAGCACCACCTGCCCGGCGGCTTCCGCCTTGAACGTGATCTCCGCGCTGCCAAGCTCGCTTTTCACGCGCACGCGGAAACGCACCGTGTCCTCCTTGCCCGTGGCCACATTGATCGCGCCCTGCGGCGATTCGATCACTTCGAGATGCGGTGTGACCTGTGCGACGATGCTGATCGGCGCATTCGCCTCCGCTCCTTCCAGATTGTTCGCCACCGTGAGCGATGCGATGAATTCATCGCCCGGCGCGGCGAAGAACGGCACGTTCGGCGTCAGCACCAGCGGTCCGCGCACGATGCTGCTCGTCTCGGCACGACCCACACCATCTTCAGCGACGGCCACGGCCATGACGTTGAGTTTGCCAGCAAAGTAATCCGGCACCGTGTAGCTCACCTCGCGACGTTCAGGCCCTGCGGCGATCAAACCGGACCAAAAGACCACCGGCGGCTCCTTGCGGCGCTTGAACGGATTCAAATTCAGCCGCAGCGGCTTGTCGGTATCGCCACCGAATGCCTTGTGCTGCGCGATGAGTGAGAACTCGGGCAAAATGAGATCCATGAGCTGCTCCGTCTCGACTTCGAGCGCCCGTTTGCGGTTCAGATGCGCCAGCGGATCAGGCAGCTTGTAATCGGTGATCTGGTGAATGCCCGCATCGACTGCATAGATGACGATGCGGCACGGTTTCGCGGCTTGAAAGCCGATTTTCATCACATCGCCCGGTTTCACTTTCTCCGGCGCGTCGATCTTCACCTCGATGCGCCGTTTGTCGGGATTCGCGACGAAATGCTCCACCGCATAGCTCAGCGGCGAGGTGAAAATCTCTTTCGAGTCAAGCGCCCGCACAAAGGACGCGTTTACATACGCGGAGCCTTCAAAGTCATGCGGCACCGTGATGTGCTGCACGCTCGCTGTGGTCCCCGCCTTGAACCACTGCCAGCCGAGCACACGCTCACGCTCGATGGTGAGCAGGCCCGCGCCAGTGTAAGGCGCGCTCAGACTTGCTTCAAGCGATTCGCCGCTGTTCCAGGTGCCACGCGCCAGTTTGATGCCGAGTTCCGCGTCCCGCTCCATGCTGCGCTCGAGATCGCCCTTGCCCACCACGGCGAATGGCGTGGCACAGACGACGTTGCTCTCTGTATCACGCAATTCGAGGCGGTATTCGCCAGCCGCAGTCGTCGGCAGCACAAAATCAGCCCCCGCCAACGGCAGCACGAAACGCGACGCCGACACCATCGACTCACGTCGCGTGGACACATACCCATAACTGCCGCTTTCCTGCTTGATGAGCACCGAAACGTGTTTGATTTGCAGCAAACGGGCCGTGAGATTCTTTGGCGCAAAGGGTTTCAAGTCCGGCCCCACCGCCATGAAGCGCACGTTGGCCGCTGTGTCCTTGCCGAGGTAGTCCAGCTTCACCTCCGGCTTGTAGCCAACAACATAGGGCAGCGCCGCAACGAGAAAACTTTTCCCACTGCGCACACTGCGACCACCATCGGCCTCGAAGCCTTCGATGAGCAGGCTCACTTGGAAGCAGCTCTTGTCGAAACGCTCCAGCGCCAGATCGAATTGCGCTTCACCGGCTTCGTCCGTCGTCTGCTCGCCCAGATTGATCTTCTGCCCGGCCTCGGATTCCTCATCATCCTCTGCTGCAGGCAGGCGATTGTGGAAGATGAAGCCGGGGAACTGCTCGAACGCGAAATCACCCGGACTCAGTTCCATCCGAGCCTTCAGCAGACGCTTCGCCGCTGGAAAACCGAACAACGTCTGTAGCGACACATCCGCCTTGATGCTCTGCGGCTGCAACCAGCCCGCCAGTTCGTTGCCGGTGAGCGTCACGTCGATCTTCATGCGATCGGGTTGAAAATCCTCCACCTTGAACGCGGCCTGACCGAGGCGGATGCGATCATGGATGCCTTTGATCAAATACAACCGCGCGATGTAACGGCCGGTCGGATCAGCCTCATCGGTTTTCATCTTCACGTCGATGAAGCCGTCCGCCGCGAGCACGAGCTTCTGCGTGTCGATCACTTCGTCCTTCGCATTGATCAATTCCATCTCCAACGGCAGCCCCGCGAGTCCGGCGGCCCAGTCGCGGCGCTTCAACACAGCGCCGAGGTGAATCTCATCGCCGGGGCGATACACGCCGCGTTCCGTGAACACGAACGCCTCCAGCGCCTCCTTCTCCGAGGCGAACACGCCACCGATGTCGAAACGTGAGAAATCGAGCAGCCGATCCGGCCGCTCGAAGGGCAGGAAGGACAAATCATTGCCCAGCGTGGCCAGGATGGCGACGGGCCGCTTCTCACGCTGAAAATTTCCCACATCAGGCAGCAGCACATGACCATCGGCGGTGCTGCGTTGCAGCAGATACTCGCCGTTCTTTGCCAGCACGGTGATCGTAGCCCCGCTCACGGGATCGCCGGTCTGAATGCTCTGCACGAAGACATCGCGACTGCCATCCGCGTTTTTCTTCACCAGCAGGCCGAGATCAGTCACGAGGACAAAGCGCCGCGTCTCCGCATTATCCATCACACGCCAGTCATCCTCCACCTCATCGCCCTCCAGGCGCTTTTTCGAGTCTTCCACCGGCTCCACGCCTTCGGCGGAGAGGAAGAACAAGCCGCGCGATGCGTCCGCATCGGAAGCATCCGGCGTTTGCAATGCGCTGGCGAAGTCGATCATCGAGTAGCTGGCCTGATACTCGTTCTTCATCGCCACCGGCTGCACGCGACGCAGGAAGTGGGCGATGTTGGATTCATCGAAGCTGTCGCCCATGCGGAAGTAGGGATTAGCGAAATCGCCCTCCGTCATCACGATGAGATGATTCACCTGCCGCTGCGGCACGCGGCCCATGTTCACCCGTAGGAACGGCACGCCGCGTGATTGCAGCGAGAGCTTGCGCTCGCCATTCAGCGCCAGGATGCCACCCTTGCCGAGGAGCTGCACCTCCTTCGGGAAACGCGGTGTCGCTTCAAATCCACGAAACTCGCCGCCAAGACGGAAACCACCCAGGGCCTCAACGCCCTTCGTGATGCGCACGAACAAACGCCCCTCCTGCTCGGTAAGAAACTTGAACGCATGCCGCGTCGTCGCCGGATGATCGTCGCTCAATTCCAGTTCGACCGGTTTGAGTTTCACTGGCGTGTATTGGCGCAGCACCTCTTCAGTCACATCATTCACACTGGGACGAACGCTCTGACCACGCGCGTCGCGAATGCGGAAGTTCTCCGGCTCCTGCCACACGCCGAGATGTTTGATCAAATTCTCCGTCGTGACGTAGCCCTGTGTGTTGATGAAGAGGAACTGCTCCGGCTCCCCGTCCTCGGCCTTCAGAATCTCGGTGTTCGCGTCGGTGATTTTGAAGCCGCTCTCGATGTCCGGCACGCGCACCTTCGAGACAAAGTCAGCCGCTAGCGACCCGCCGCCGAGCGTGCTCGTAATCTCCTTGTGCAGCTTCACCGTCACGAAGTCCTCTTTCTCCGGCACCTGGATGCGCGCCGTGCGAATCCAGAACTCGCGCTGATGTTTCCCTTCGACGATGGTGAACAGCGCGTCCGGTTGCTGGCCTTTCCACTCAAAGATTTTCGATCCGCCGATGACCTCCAGCGACACCAGCCGCTCGATCTGCGCCTTGTCGAGCGGATGCGTGCTGTTGAAGCCGACCACCACATTCTGAATCGACGGATCACGCGGGTCGATCTCGAACTCCGCTTTGATCGACGACACTTGCAGCGCCGCTGTTTTCCCCGTCCAATTCACCACTTTCAAAGCGACTTCCTGCGGCAATTGCTCGGGATCGAGCTTCACCGTGAACTCCTCTCCTGCCGGCCAGTCCTGCGCCGGCGTGAAGACGAGCAGCTTGTCCGTGTTCCATTTCCATGCGCCCTCGTGCGCAGGTGAGAGCATCACGCCGAGCGCCGTCTTGCCCACCGCATCAAGTTTCGCGATGGAGGCATCAAACTGCACCGTGATCGGCTGTGGTTGCGGCTTATTCTTCACAATCGGTGTGACACCCGGCATCTTGAGCACGCCTTTAACCTGCCGCAGTTCCGTGAACTGGCGCGGCCTCGGGCGATGCGAATCGATGTAGTCCAGCACCTGTGGAATCACCATCGCCAGAACACCCGCGAACACGATGGCACTCGCATAACGTCCGGGATTTCGGCGCACCTGATCATCCGCCGCATGGCCAAAGCGCGGCATCCAGTCGGGCGGCTGGTAATGAAATTGCCCAAACAACGCGCGCATCAAACGCACCCACCACGAGCCAGAAGAGTCGGACATAAGAAGGAAAAGTCAGTTGGCGGAAAGTAACCGACTCGTCTTTGCCTGCGCGGGGAATCTTGCGGGGAATTTGGAATTAATTTCCGCGATCCCGCTTGCCGTCGTGAAAACCGGCCCCCGGCCCTGCGCAGACTCCCCCGATAGTTCGGGGGTGCTGCATGATCGTCCGCCTTCCGACGTACTTAGTGCCAATGCTGAACCGCGCCTTGTTCTTTTCCTTTGCCACGGCCTTCCTGCTCGCCCTCTGCGTAGCCGGAAATGCCGCACCTACCACAGGTCTTGACCCGAAGGTGCAGGCCTATTTGGAAACGCACTGCTTGAAATGCCATGACGCGGACGTGCAGAAGGGTGACTTCCGCATCGACAATCTGAGCCCCAAGGTGGGCGTGGAGAACACACCGCAGTGGCTGGAGCTCATGGAGCGCATCAATTCAGGCGAGATGCCGCCGAAAAAGACCAAGGTGCGCCCCACCGCCGAGGAAAACGCGACGACTGTCGAATGGATCGCCGCACGCATGAAAGAAGGGGAGTCTGCGCGCATGGCGTCCCGTGGCCTGGTTTCCTACAACCGGCTCACTCGCGACGAGTATGTGAACGCGGTGAGCGATCTGCTCGGCGTGCAATACGATGCGAAGGACCCCGGTGCGTTCTTGGAAGATCCGGAATGGCATGGTTTTGAACGCGTTGGCTCCGTGCTGACGCTTTCGCCCTCGAACATTGAAAAATATCTCGCCGCTGCGGAGACGATCTTGAATGAGGCCTATCCCGAGCTGCCTGTGAAGAACGCGAAGGCCGCCCCTCCCTTTGGCGGTGCGAAACCTGTGCTTTACGAAGAGCAGTTGAGCGCGTCGCATCGCGAGCGTCTGCGTGGACTCGGCCTGCTGGACAAAGTGCGCTACGACATGTGGCCCGGTGACATTTTCCGTTACTCCTTGCTCAAAGACCCGCTGCCAGAGGCGGGCGTGTATGAGATCAGCTACACGCTCAGCGGCCTGAAACCGCCGAAGGGGCGTGCGCCGCGACTGAAGGTGTATGAGTCGAAGCTGGACCGCGTGCTGTTCGAGCAGGACATCGTCGCGCCGGAGGACAAACCCATCACGGTGACGTTTCGTGCGCATTTGCCGAAGGGCCGGCCGAGCATCGATGTCTATAATGACGTGCCCGGCCCGTCGAACCTGCCCCGTTCCGGCCGCCACCAGAGTGGTGTGCCATTCCTGAGCATCAAAGACGGCCGCCTGCCGTGGCAGATCAAGCTCACCGACGAGCAGGGGAACGCCCGTTATCCTTTCCTCATTCTCGATTCGATCTCATGGCGCGGACCGCTGGTCACGGAGGAGGAGCAGAGCCTCCGCACGAGCTTCATGCCTCTCAGCGAAAACATGGACGAGGTGAGAGCCTGCCTTTTTAAACTGGCGCAACGCGCCTTCCGCCGCCCTGTGACTGCGGAAGAGGTCGATGGCTTCGTCAGCATCGTGAAATCAGAACTCGCCGCCGGTGAAAAATTCCGCGAGGCCGTGAAGGCGGGGATGGCGTCCATTTTGTGCGCCAAGAGCTTCATTTTCTTGGCCGAAGGCGATCCGAATGCCGCGCGGGACACTCTGAACGACTGGGAACTCGCCTCCCGCTTGTCCTTCCTGCTCTGGAGCACGACTCCGGATGCCGAGCTTCTCGCTTTGGCTGAAAACGGCAGGCTGCGCGACAAAGCCGAGCTTTCCAAACAGGTTGCCCGCATGCTGGCCGATCCACGTGCCGCTCGCTTTAGCGATTCCTTTGCCACGCAGTGGCTGCGGCTGCGCAAAGTGGGCATGTTTCCGCCGGACAAAAAAATCTACCCCGACTACGACGAGCATCTCGAAAACAGTATGATCGCGGAGACGACCCGCTACTTCCACGAGGTGCTGCAGGGCGGCCTCACGCTGCGCGAGTTCCTGACGTCTGACTGGAGCATGGTGAACGCCCGGCTCGCCGACTTCTACGGCCTCACCGATGCCAAGACTCAGGGCGATGAGTTCGTGAAAGTCTCGCTTCCTGCAGAAAGTCACCGTGGCGGTCTTCTCACGCAGGCGGCCATCCTTTCGCTCACCAGCGACGGTACGCGGCACCGCCCGGTGCATCGCGGCGTGTGGGTGATGGAGTCCATCTTTGGCAAATCCCCGCCGCCACCGCCTGCGAACGTCGATCCCATCGCTACGAACCCCGCCGCGCCGAAAGCCACGCTGCGCGAAAAATTGGAGGCGCACATCCACGATGCGAACTGCGCCGCTTGTCATGCGAAGATCGATCCCCTCGGCCTCGCCTTTGAAAACTACGACGCCATCGGCCGCTGGCGCACTGAGGAAGTTACGGATGGCATCGGCGCGAATCCGAAGGTCAATCCCTCCGGCAAGCTCACCGACGGTCGTGCTTATGCGGGTGCGGATGATTTCAAGCAGCTCCTCGTCGGCGACATTGACACCTTTGCCGCCACTTTCATCGACAAGCTCGCCACCTACGGTCTGCGCCGCAGCATGACCTTTGATGACCGCGACGAACTCCAGGCCATTGCCGCCGCCAGCAAGACCAAGAATCACCGCCTGAGAGACCTTGTTGAGGCGTTCGTTTGTTCTGACCTGTTTGCAAAGCGCTAAGCCCCTCTCACCGCCAAACCCATCGATCACCATGAGCCACCTGAACCTGAACAAATGGCAAATCAGCCGCCGCCAGATGCTGCGCGGTCTTGGCGCGTCCATCTCTCTGCCGCTGCTCGATGCCATGGCTGCTTTGCCGGTCGCGTCGAAGCCGAAGCGCAGTGTGTTTCTCTACATTCCGAACGGTGTGAACACGCTCACCTGGCAGATCGCGAAGGCGGGCGCGGACTATGAGCTGACCACGCCGCTGAAGCCGCTGGAGAAGCACCGCGCCGACATCACGCCCATCAGCGGCCTGCATCATCCGATGGTCATCGGCAAGCACCACAATTGTGACAAGGTCTGGCTTACCGGCGCGAACGTCCCGGGCGATGGCGGTGCCTTCCGCAACACCGTCTCCGCCGACCAGCTCATGGCCGAGGTGCAGGGTGCCTCCACGCGTTTTTCTTCGCTGGAACTCGCCATTGAGGGCCACTCGCTCGCATGGTCGAAGGACGGCATCCAGATTCCTGCGGAGCGGAACTCGCAGCAAATCTTCAACATGCTCTTCGGTGTCGAAAAGGACAGCAAGGAGACCATTCGTCGCCGTCTTAGCCGCCGTAGCAGCATCCTCGATCTCGTCGCCGCTGACGCGAAGCGTGTGAACCACAAGCTCGGCCGCGAAGACCAGAACAAGCTCGACGAATACCTCACCGCCGTGCGTCAGGTCGAGGAGCGCACCAAACGTGCCGATGAGTGGCTGAACATCCCCAAACCCCAGCTCGCCGCCGGCGACATCTCAAAACTCACCCGCAAGCTCAGCATCGCCGAGGCCGGCGACTATTATCGCCTCTTTTACGACCTCATGGTCATGGCGCTGCGCACCGACAGCACCCGCGTCATCACCTGCATGATCGGCAGCGAGTCTCACTCCAGCGGCATCCCGGAGATCGGCATCTCGCAGACGCGCCACGGCCTCAGTCATCACAATGGCGATCCCGAGCAGCTCCGCCGCCTTACCGAGACCGACACCTTCCTTATCGAGCAGTACAGCTACTTCCTCGATCAGCTCAAAGCGCAGAAGGAAGGCGACACCCCGCTGCTCGACACCACGCAGGTGCTCTGGGGCAGCGGCATGGCCTACGGCCACAGCCACGGCAACGCCAACCTCCCCACCATCCTCGCCGGCGGCAAAGCCCTCGGCTACAAGCACGGCCAGCACATCGACTTCAACCTGCCCAAGATTGGAAAGTACGACGTCACCAACGCCCAAGGCCACTACCAGGTGTGCTCCCGCCCCGCGGACAGCGACGCCCGCGTCAGCAACCTGCTGCTCACCATGCTCCAGCGCGTCGATGTGAAAACCGAGCACTTCCAAGACAGCGTGGGGGTGGTGAAGCAGATCGTGGGGTGATCCAATCAGACTCTTGCCTTG
The DNA here is from genome assembly GCA_041688535.1 of Prosthecobacter sp. Classification (GTDB taxonomy): domain Bacteria; phylum Verrucomicrobiota; class Verrucomicrobiia; order Verrucomicrobiales; family Verrucomicrobiaceae; genus Prosthecobacter. The sequence goes on along the minus strand of JBDNIB010000078.1, from coordinate 2,293 downwards.
ATGAAGATCGCAACACTTCTCACTTTATTGGCAGCTTCCATAATCAGGAAGTTGTCGCTGGAGGAATTCCAAGTCCTTCAACACAACACTTTCACCCCGTAAGCCGACCTACCAATGCGTTTTCTGGCCGTCCTCTTCATCTCAATATCAGTTCTCCAAGCCGAACCACCCAAGTTCCGCACCGATGCCGATGGCCCGGTGAATGCCGATGGGAAAAAAAAGAATCCCAAGGACAAAACGGCTGCCGACAAGCCGGACTGGTTTCAGCTCATTGAAGGCCAGTTTCCGCCGGAAGGCAGTGCGCACGCGGTTTCGGGCGAGTTGACGTCGGTGGATCATCTGGAGCGTCGCTTCCAGATTCGCGTGGATCGGAATGACAGCCAGGATCGCGGCGTGTGGGATCTGCCGCTTTCGGCGACGATGCTGCCGTATGGCTCCATTTGGTATCAGGGCGCGCCCGCCGCATTGCAGGACATCCCGCTCGGCACGCACTTGCATGGCTTGTTTTACTTGGCTGATCCGAACGACAATAGCCCGCTGCCCGACACGCCCTACAAGCGCAAGACTCCAGAATTCGACTTCCGCCGCTGTTTTCGCATCGAGGACGATTTCACCTTCCACGCACGGCAAAAGAAGCTCTGGAAAATCGAAAGCGTCGATCTCAGTGCGATGAAGCTCACTGCCTCGCTGCCGGGCGAGACGGCGAAGATATTCGACCTGCTGGGCAGCACTCGTGTCCTTGAAGGCAAAGGCTTCACCGATCTCAAAGCCCTCAAACCCGGCCAGACGGTGCTCTTCAACCTCACCTGGGTCACGCTTTACGGCCATGGCCGCATCACCGATGTTTGGATGGATGAAACCGCTCGCACGCTCGTCACCGCGCAGCAGCTTGAGCGTCATCGCAATCACATCCGCGAGCGTGGCCTCGCTGGCTGGGTCACCGCCGTCGAGGATGAGCCTCAACACGTCACCGTTGTCTTCTTTGGTGGCGTGGATGCAAAGCTCTTCGACGAACTCACCATCAAAGACCCGAACGCCCCGCCCCCGAAGGACGGCAGTCTTCCTCCGGTCGAAGCGAGAGGCGGCCTCGCCGTCGCGCGTGAATCGCTCATGACCTACGACCCGGTGAACGATCGCAAAACCGGCGGCGTCCTCGAAGTGAAAAAAATCCCCGTCGAACCCGGCGGCAGCGGCGTGCAGCTCAAACTCAAAATGGACCTGATGCTCGAAGGTTATCGGCCCAAAGGCATCGTCCGCTTCTATCCGCCCACCTGGAAAGTGAATGCCCTCCCAAGAGAAGAGGAGTTTTTCGGTCGGGAATAACCTCCGCTTATCATCATGAAACTACTTTTTACGACTCTCATCGCCTTCTCCACCGCCTGCCTCGCCGCTGACGCTCCGTCGGCCAAACCCGTGCTCAAAATCACGCCGGGCAAGGTCATCATCCCGCTCGACAAGATGCAGCGGCCGTGGGGCGAACTGATCAGCCTCCATCTTGCCACACGCACCGGGAAATTTCGCCGCGAGAGCAGCGATGAAGTCGTCAGCTTCACCGTCATGCCTTATGCCGAACTACTGCATCACGCCACGCACGGCGATTTGCAGGACTTCCGAGTCGGTGAACGCGCCATCTTCCGCCTGCATGAAAATGAACAAGGCGAGTGGGTGCAGCTCACTTACATCCAGGACGAGATGAACATGATGAACGGCCACAAAGAATACTTCTACGTGGACCAGATCGCCACCGGCAAGCTCACCTGCACCTGGGCTAACTTCGACAAGAGCTTCGTGCGCGAGAAAGGCGTTGTCATTGAGACAGACAAGGACACACGCTTTTGGAAAGCCGGAGGTCACGCAACATTTGCCGACATCAAAGACGGCGACAAACTTCGCACCAAAACCCACGGCATCGGCCAAGGAAAGACCCGCATGGCCTGGGAGGTATTCCTGGATGACGAAAGCCTGCTCAAATTCCAGGCGAAACAGAAGGCTGTGCATGCCAAACGCATCCTCGAAGAAGGCGCGCCCGGTTACGTCGATGAATCCGGCGGCAACAAACTCATTCTGACGCTCTTCAACGAAGGCGAAGAGCAGATCAAGCGCCTCAAACAAGGCGGCAACATCCGCGTCGCTCCCGCTGGAGTGGAGCGCAAGCCAACGGCCGCTCCCATCATCGGCAAAGTGACGGCTCTCGGCAAAAATGGCCGCCAAACGCAGGTCACACTTGATCTGGATGGCAGCAGCGCGAAGTTTCGGTCAGCCGATCTCGCAAGGCTGTGGGTGCAGCCTTGAG